>JBBSEE010000099.1:0-7732 GCA_038239995.1 Chloroflexia bacterium
AGCCCGCCTCAGCGACCACGCCCTGATTGCCCAGTATCTGCCCGATTATCCGGGAGGCGGGGTGGGGGAGAGCGCAGCCCGCATCGCCGCCCTCGAAGCCCAACTCGCGGACGGTGAACACCAGCGGGCGGTGCAGGCCGACCTGTTGCGCCGCATCAGCAAGGGGCGGGTGATGCGCTTGCTCAATCGGCTGACCGGCAAGCACCGATTATCCCCTAAATACATCCCCAGCCCCTATCCCCACTGCGCCGACCTGTGCTACACTCGCCCCGTGACCAAGAACACCCACAGGGGACTCCATATGCCTGACTTAGCTCACCCCCGCTAACCCCGAAAGTTCAGGCAACCTAAAGTAGATAAAAGGAGACCCTAGATGAGTTCACTTCAAGGGGCGCAACCGACTGCCCCCGACGATAGCAAGTACGCCGCCGCCTTCGCGCGGCTGGACCAATACGTTCGCCAGCGGATGGATAGCGGGGAGGAGCGCGGCCCCGGCCTCGCCATCGCCATCACCAACCGCGACCGCCTGCTGCACCTCGCCATCTATGGCTTCGCCGACCTTGCCGCGCGACAGCCGGTCACGCCCGCGACCTTGTTCGAGGTTGGTTCGGTGGGCAAATCGTTCGTCGCCCTCGCCCTGTTGCAGCAGCACGAGGCGGGGCGGCTGGACTTGTCCGCGCCGATTACCCAATACCTGCCTTGGTTCAGCATCAACTCGGACTACCCTCCCATCACCGTTCACCACGTCCTCAGCCACAGCGCGGGGCTGCCAACGGGGATGAACTTCACCGCATCCAGCCCCCGCTACGAGGTGGCCGCCTTGCGCGACCAGCATACCGGCGCGGCCCCCGGCGACCAGTTCTGGTACTCCAACGTCGGCTATATGCTGCTTGGCCTGCTGCTGGAACAGGTCTCTGGCCTACCATACGCCGCCGCCTTGCAGCACGGCATCCTTGACCGCCTCGATATGCGCGACAGTGTGCCGATTATCACCCACACCGCCCGCCCCCGCCTCGCCGTTCCCTACCTGCCACTCTACGATGACCGCCCATGGCACCGTGGCCAGCCGCTGCTGCCCACCCACTGGTTGGAGTATACCGCCGGTGATGGCAGCGTGGCCTGCACTATCGCCGACTTCGTCGCCTATCTGCGGATGATGCTCAATCGGGGGCAAGGGGTGGTCAGCGCAGGCAGCTTCGCTCGATTCATCACCCCCGCGATTGCCACCGATTGGGACGACGCATCCTACGGCTACGGTATCGCGGTCCGCACCGACCCCGCTAACGGCCACACCATTATCAGTCATGGCGGCGAGATGGTCGGCTACCACGCCCACCTGCGCGGCGACCTCGACGATGGACTCGGCGTGGTCGCCTTCACCAATGGGCCGGGCGAGAGCTACGACGAGGCCGACTACGCCTTCAAGCTGGCACTGGCGGCAATGTGTGGCGAACCACTTCCGGACATCCCCCCTATCGCCGACCCGCTGCAAATCAGCAACGCCGCCGAATATGCAGGCACATACCATCTGGGCGACCACCCCCTGACCGTGGTGGCCGAGGGGGAACGGCTGTTCATCACGCATCACGATGCGCCCATCCCCCTAGAGCGACGCGCGGGCGATGCCTTCTACACCCCCCACCCCAACTTCGAGATGTATAACCTCGTCTTTGCCCGCGACGAGGGGAGCAAGGTGGTGGAGGCGTTTCACGGCCCAGATTGGTACGTGAACGAAAGCTACAGCGGCCCGCACCAGTTCGACTATCCACCCCACTGGAGCGCCTACCTCGGCCACTATCGCAGCCACAATCCTTGGATGCAGGACTTCCGTGTGTTCGTGCGTAAGGGCCAGCTACAGAGCATCTCTTTCGGCACATGGCGCAGGCCGCTCACCCCTCTGCCCGACGGCTCGTTCCGACTCGACGAGGAAGCCCACTCGCCAGAGCGGATGCGCTTCGACACCATCGTGGATGGGCAAGCCATGCGGGCCATCGTCTCTGGTGCCGATTACTATCGTGTAGACACGGCTTGATGATTGCAAAATGGGGGTGGGGCGAGTGCCACCCGCCCCTACATCTGTTATTCACTCATGCTCATGACTCATGGCTTCGCGCCCCTTGACTTTGCTAAATCGGCGAAAAGGTTGTAAAATATGGTTAGGTTCGGGCCAAGTTCGGCCTGCAACGCGGCGGTACGCTCTATTCCATACCTCACGCACGGGGCATGACCAACACCGCGCGGCCCTAGAGGAGGTTGTGTGATATGGTCGAAACTAGAGTTGAAAGCATCAGAGTTAGCTTGGTTACCCAGCAGCGGTGCGTGGTGTTGCGCGATGTCAATGAGGAACGCTACCTGCCGATCTGGATTGGCCCTTACGAGGCGGACGCGATTGCCCTTGAGTTGCAGCAAGTGCCGCTCTCCCGTCCGCTCACCCACGACCTGCTGCGTAGCGTCATCGCCGAACTGGGCGGGCGCGTCACCCACGTGCTGATTAGCGAGATGCGCGACGAAACCTACTTCGCCCGCGTGGTGCTGGATGTGGCGGGTCGCCATGTGGAGGTGGATAGCCGCTCCAGCGACGCGATTGCCCTCGCGGTGCGCGTCCATGCCCCCATCATGGTGGATGACACCGTGATGGAGCAGTCTAGCGTCACGATTAGCGGCAACCCCATCACCGAGGCTGACCGTATGGCCGACGATGTGGGCATCCTCAGCGGCAGCAGCGAACCGGACGCGGCGGGCCTGACCGTCTTCCGCGACTTCATCAATTCGCTTGACCTCGATGACCTCGGCAGCAAGTGAGGCGGGGGAGATTAAAGATAAAAGAGCAAAGATTAAAGAAGGAGGGACGCATATGAACGTGCGTCCCTCCTTCTTTAATCTGCAATCAGTAATCTGCGATTACCCAGCGGTGGCGGTGTCGCCTTCGCGCACCTTGAAGAATCGGGTGGCGAGTAGGTAGCAAATGAGGCCATAGAGTACCAACACCCCCACGTTGGGGAGGATGTCCACTATCCCCTTGCCGAATATCATCACCCCATTGAACCCTTCTATTGCCCATGTGTTCAGAGTGATGCGACTCATCCCCTGCAACCATTGCGGCTCCAGCCAGAGCGGGAACCAAGTGCCACTAATCGCGGACGAGCCAAGGATAACCGCAGTGCTGATTGGCTGCAACTGGCGGCGAGTCTTGACTAGGCTGACCAGTAGCATCCCCAAGCCGGTTGCGGCGAACGGTACGGTTAGCACCAGCAGGACAAGGCCGAGCGGGTTGCCCGCGTGTGCGCCAAAGACGAAGATGCCCACCGCGAGCAGAATACCGATTTGGATCACCCCCATGATGTACTGCGCCCCCATTTTACCGCCAATCAACGCCCATGGGCGGAGCGGAGTGAGCAACAAGCGCTTGAACGTGCCCGCCTCTTTCTCTTCCAGAATGCTGGAGGCCCCACCGTTGATGCTGAATAGGGCGAACATGATTGCGTAGCCGGGCACGATTACGTCGAATGGTGAGCCAGCACTGCCGACTGGCTTCGCAGTCTCGATTGCCACGGTTATAGGCGGGTTGGCACTCAGTTTGCCCGCGTCGCCGCTGGCCTCACCACGTACTACGTCGGGTGGTGGATTGCCGGTGCCGTACTTCTTGACTGCATCCGCTGCTACCTGCCCGGCAATCCACGAGTTGACGAAGCTATCGGTTACTCCTTTGATAATCCCCTGTACCGCCGCTGCCCTGCTGGTGTCGTTGGGCGATAGCACCAGCCGCAATTGGACATTGCCCTTGCCTTGCAGTGCATCGCCAAAGCCTTTGGGGATGACGATGTATGCGGGGGCGTAGTCGGTTGCGGCACTCAGACGATTGTTCGCGGCGGTCTCATCGGCCACGAACTCTAGCTTCAGTGCGCCAGTGTTGCTCAATATATCGGTGAATAGCTTGCTGTTCGCCCCGTCTTGGTTTATCACTGGCAACGGTGCGCTGAAGCTGCTGCCAACGCTGCTGAAGTTGAACACCGAGCCGATGAGACCCATCAGCAGAATGGGGATGCCCAGCATCCAAATCAGTGCCATCTTATCCTTCCAGATTAGCAGCAGGTCCTTCCTAGTCACTTCCAGCATCTTGCTCACTTTGCGGTTCTCCTTTAGTTGTCGCGCAGTTGGTGGCCGGTCAGTTGCAGGAACACCTCGGCCAGCCCGCGCGGGCGTTGCACCTCGACTTGCGCGGTGCGAAGCGCGAGTAGCTGCTCCAGCGTGCCGAGCGCGACCAGCTTGCCCTCGTCAATGATGGCGATGCGGTCACACAGCCGCTCCGCCTCCTCCATGTACTGGGTGGTGTACAGAATGGTCAGCCCATTCCGCTTCAGTCCCTCGATGTTGGTGAAGATGGCCTCGCGGCTCTGCGGGTCTACGCCGACGGTTGGCTCGTCCAGCAGCAGCAGGTCGGGGTTGTTCATCAGCCCCACCGCGATGTTCAGCCGCCGCTTCATCCCCCCCGAATAGGTCTTGACCGCATCGTTGCGCCGCTCGTACAGGCTCATTAGGTTGAGCAACTCGGTGGCCCGCCGCTCGGTCTCGGCATGGGGTAGGTCGTACATCCGGGCGAAGAAGCGCAGGTTCTCCAGCGCGGTGAGGTCGTTGTAGAGGGCAATCTCTTGGGGCACTACCCCGATGCGCTCTTTCACCCCTTGCGCCTGCTTGGTGGTGTCCAGCCCCAACACGGTGATGTTGCCACTGTCGGGGTGGAGGTAGGTAGCAATCATGTTGATAGTGGTACTCTTGCCCGCGCCATTAGGCCCCAGCAGCCCAAATATCTCGCCGCGCTGAATGGTGAAGCTGACCCCGCGCACCGCCTCGATTTTGCCAAAGCCCTTGGTGATGCCGTTCACGTTCACCACATCCGTTACCGTCGCAGGGGTGGGGGTGATGGTGGTAAGTTGATTGATTGGTTCTGCAATTGCCACGTCTGGTGTTGCTCCTTTCTTCTAATCGTAGTTAGGTTGGGCAAGTACAACCCGCCCCTACTTAATCCTTATCTTTCATCTTGCCTTTACGGTAGATGAACCAACCAGCAAGGGAATAGCCGAGGGCGGTAAGCAGGGCGACCACGATGATGCGGTCCGCGGTCAGGGGCAGCAGGGCGGGGAGGATTACCGCCGCGATGATGAGGCCAAAGCCGACCGCCGCCACCCGCATATCGCTGAACGCCCCTACCGTGACGATACCCAGCGCGAACAGCATCATGTTGACCACATCGAGGAAATCGGGCTGGAAGCCGCGCCCGTTCAGCACCACGAACAGGGCGGAGAAGATGAAAGACTCGCCGATAATCACCAGCCAGAAGGCGAAGTCACGGCTCTCGCCCTCCCTGCTACGTCGCTGCCGCTGGCCTACCATCCCGCTGGCGACAATCGCGGCGGCGTAGAGGGCAAAGGAGCAGACGTTGCCGAAGTCGCCGGGGAGGAAGCGTTGGGTCAGCATCACGAGGCACGCGGCCCAGCCCCAGACGAAGAAGTAGAGACCGTCACCACTGCGGACGCGAGCGTCACGGCCCATCGCCTCGCGCACGATTTGCAGGTCGCGGTTGGCTTGTTGCGGGTTGATGTCTTCAGGGTAAATCATCGCTTAGCTCCCCGGCAGTGGTTGTATCTGCCCCTTGAGGTGGATGGCCCGTTCGCGTTCGCGCTCGGCCTCCTCCCGCTCCGCTTGGGCGATATTCGCCAGTTGTGGTTGGATAATCGCTTCGAGGGCGGCAAGGTAACGCTGGAACGCGGCCCGCCCCGTCACACTAAGGCGCACCCACGTCTTCGGCTTCTTACCCACGAACAGTTTTTCGATTGCCACATAGCCATGCTGCTCCAGCACGCTGAGGTGGGTGCTGAGGTTGCCGTCGGTGAGGGCGAGTTGCTCCTTGAGGGCATTGAACTCCGCCTCTTGCTGCTGGCTGCCAAGCAAGGCGGACATGATGCTGAGGCGCACCCGCTGGTGAATCACCTCGTCCAGTTCTTGATTTATCACGATACCACCTCGCTGTTCTGCAACGTTGCCCCCATCGCGCGATGTGCGGTGCGCTCCCCGCGTTGACGGCGCAGATATAGGCCCAACCCTATCAGGCTGAAGCCGCTGCCCAGCCCCACCACTATGTAGGCCACCCCCAACATCCCGTCGTCCATCCAGAAAAGGGCAGATAGCACCGCTGCCACGATATAGCTGAGACCAATCGCCGCCAGCGCGGGGTGAGTGAACAGGGCACTGGTCACAAAGTTCACCCCCACAATCAGCATCCAGATGACCGGGATGTAGGCGGGGGGAAAGGCGTGGTAGAGGGTGGAGAGCAAGGTCAAGGCCCAGCCCTGCACGTTCAGCCCCAGCCCCACCAGCGCATAGCGACTCATCAGCCACCGCCCCGACTGGCTGAGGCGGCCCCGCAGCCGCGCTTGGCGCAAGTGCAAGGCGATGCCGCTGCCGATGCCGACCAGCAGCCACCAAACTGTGACCAGCCAGCCTTCTAGCACCGCGCTGACTGCGAAGCCAATTACCAGCCCCACGCCCCAGCCGATAAAGGACTCCGCCCCGCTCGTCAACGCCTCGCGCTGGGTGCGCGTCACCGTCGCGCTAATCAAGCGCAGGTGGGCAACCGCCTCAGCTAGTTGCTGCTCATCTTCACTCATCTTATCACCTCGCATACAAATTACTTTGCCGAACAAAGCTGATTATAACACAAAGGCAATTAGCTGTCAAGGGTCTCCGCCCAATTTGACCGCCCAGTTTGCCAAAAAGTTGCGATAGACGTGAATGCGCTTCAGCAGGGCGGGTCGCCACCCGCCCCTACCAAATTAGGCGTAGATGGGCCGCCAACTGCGTAAGTCCTATTTGGATTGGGCTTACGGCCAACATCCGCTTTGTCCGCTGTTCGGCTGCACCTAATCCGCTGGCTGGTCGGCTGGGCGCGATAAATCCGCGCCCCGATGTTGGCTAATCCGTTGTCTCCGCTGCTCCGCTGCACCTAATCCGTTGGCTGGTGCGCGGTTGGTGTGCGGCACGTGGGCGGATGCGATTCGCCCCTACGTCACGATTGGTAGGGGCGAGCGCAACCCGCCCCTAGCCCCTACGTTCCTCATCATAATTCATAATTCATCACTCACCTTCACCCTTCGGCCTTGACCTCGATGTTGTCGTAGCCCTTCAGCTTGTAGATGAGGGTGGAGCCGAGCCAACTGCACAGGAAGATAGCGATGATGATGTAGCCCAGTATCTCGAAGTCTAGGTTGCCCAACCAATCCCACAGCCCGCCGCTGAGGTTCAGCTTGTCCACCACGATGCTGAGGAACTCGATGGTGCCGACCACGAGGGCAATCAGCACCGACACGAGGGTGATGTTGATGTTGTAGTATAGCTTGCGGATGGGCTTGACGAAGGCCCAGCCGTATGCCCCCAGCATCATCACCGCATCGGTGGTGTCTATCAGAGTCATACCGGCGGTGAACAGCAGGGGCAGGAGCATCACGTAGATGAAGGGCATCCCATTGGTGGCGGAGGCGGCGGAGATACCGAGGATGGCGACCTCACTGGCGGTATCGAAGCCGAGGCCGAACAGGAAGCCGAGCGGGTACATCTTCCAGCTGCGGTCAATCCCGCGCACCAGCGGGCCGAAGAAGCGGTTCATCAGCCCGCGCTGGGCAAGGAACTGCTCCAACGTCTCCTCGCTATACTTGCCGCCGCCCGTCACTTGGCGGAA
>JBBSEE010000100.1:0-7720 GCA_038239995.1 Chloroflexia bacterium
AACCACCGCCTGCCACCCCCCCTCCGTATTGTGATGCTCAGTCATGTCACCGACCCCGCCACCGTCGCTGCCGCCCAGCAATCGGGGGCCGATGCCTACATCGTCAAGTCCACCCGCCTCAACGACTTGGTGCAGCAGATTACCCAATTGCTAGTTGACCCTAGCGGGGTAACTCCCAAATCCTAGCTCTGCTCCGCATATTAGCCAATGAGCTGACTATTGCTCGGAACTTTACCCCACTTATGAAGTTCCCAAACCTACACTTGAACAGGCAGGGGCGCATCTCACGGATGCGCCCCTGCTGCCTAATCCCTAGGGTGGCCGGACTATGGGGTGATTATCCCTTTGTAGACAATCTGGCACATCTGGTCGCGCTGGATGTTCTGGTCGGGGTGGAAGGTGTTATCCGCGTAGCCGTGAATGATGCTCTTAGACACCGCTGTCTCGATTACCTGATAGAAGGGGTGATTGAGCGGCACGTCGGTGAAGTGCTGCGCCCCCGGTGTGACAAGGGGGTAGTGGGCAGCCATCACCACCAGCTTGGTAAGCTGCCCGCGCGTAATCCAGCGGTTGGGCAAATAGCAAGGGAACTGCGCGGCCGCCGCTTGGCACTGCGCTGGGGTGTAGCCGCCGAGGATGCCCGCCTGCAAGCCGCTCTCGATGAAGGTGTAGGCGAAGTAGCTGGGCTGCACATCGGTGAAGTGTGGGCTGGGCGGCGTATAAGCGGGGATGCCGAAGCCTAGCACCACCACCTTAGCGAACTCCGCGCGAGGGGCGGGAGCGGTGGGGTGGAAGTAGGCCGGGAACAGCCCGGTGATAACCCCGTGATGGTAGAAGTAACTAATCGCTTGGTAGAACAAGTCCCCTTGTATATCCACGAAGGGCGTATCCGGGGTGGGAGTCACGGTCAGGGTAGGTGTGTTGGTCGCACCGAGCGGCGGGGTCGGGGTTATGGTCGGGGTGCGCGTCGGCGTGCTGGTAGGTGTGTTGGTCGCACCGAGCGGCGGGGTCGGAGTTATGGTCGGGGTGCGCGTCGGCGTGCCGGTAGGCGTGTTGGTCGCACCAGGCGGCGGGGTCGGAGTTATGGTCGGGGTACTTGTCGGCGTGTTAGTCGAGCCACCGCCACTTGGCGTGTTGGTAGGGGTATTAGTAGCAGGCAAGGGCGTGTTGCTCGGCGTAGGCGTATCGGTGGGAGTGGGAGTGCTGAGGGCATTGTCAATCTTGGCAAAGAAGACATCCTCGCCGCCGTTCCAGTCGGTATCCCATGCGTTCTGAGTGGTGGGGAAGTTGATGTTGTCCTGCGTGCCCACCACGTAGCTGAAGTTGCTGCTAGTGGCAATCGCGTTACCTTGGTCGCTACCATCACCGCCGAGGAAGGAGGAGTAGATAAGCGAGCTATCACCTAGCAGCGCAGTATCGAAGTGAGTGACGAACGCCTCCGTACCGCCACTGAAGATATTGTCGAAGGGGTCACGCAAGACGAAGCCCTGACTGGTGGCCGAGCCAGTGTAGCCGGTAACGTAGACGTTGGCGGGGGCAACGCTGTCGAGGGCAATGCTGTAGCCAGCTTCATCAGCGGTGCCGCCGAAGTAGGTGGAATATAGCACCGAGTTGAAACCGATGTTGGTGTTCAGCATCGCCACGTAGGCATCTTCCGAGCCGCCGAGGTCGGGCTGGAAGGGATGGGCGAGCGGAAAGTGGTCCGTGGCCGCAGAGTTGGTTTGGCCGGTGATGTAGGCGTTACCGAGGCTGTCGGCAGCGATGGCGTTGCCGGTTTCCACAAAGTCGCCCCCGAAGTAGGTAAAGTAGTCGAGGCTGTTACCCCCCGCGCTAAGACGGGCGACGAAGGTGTCCAGCCCACCGTTGTAGGTGGAGTCGTCGGTATTGGTGGCGGGCGGCCAGCCCCCGCTAGATGAGGTATCGCCCACAATATAGGCGTTGCCATTGGCAAGCGCGATCCCCTTGCCATCGTCAATGCTATCACCGCCGAGGTAAGTAGCATAAAGCCACGCTGTGCCTGCCACATTCACCTTGACCACAAAGGCATCTTGGGGACCGTTCAGGCTGGGGGTAATCGGGTTAGTGACGGGGAAGCCGGTGCTGGAGGTGGTGTGGCCGGTGATATATGGTTCGCCCGCGCCGGAGAGGGCAATCGCATTGGCTTGCTCATCGCCGTTGCCGCCGAGGTATGTGGAGTAGAGTAGCTGGTTGCCGAGCGGACCCATGTTGGTGACGAAGGCATCAATGTTGCCGTGCAGGGTGCCGGAGATGGGATTCATGGTGGGGAAGTCGTTGCAGGTGGTTACGCCGGTGATGTACGCATCGCCAGAGATGTCAACCGCGATGCCGCGCCCCTCGTCGTTGCAACCCGAAGTGCTAGGCTGGCCGCTGCCGAGGTAAGTGGAGTAAATTAGCGAGTTGATGCCGTTGAGATTGGGGTTGAACTTGGTGACGAAAGCATCGGAGCTACCGCCGAGGGTGGCATCAAACGCGCCCGCAGTGGTGGGGAAGTCGGTGGAATAGGTCTTGCCGGTAACATAGGCGTTGCCGAACGCATCTACCGCCACCGCATTGCCGAACTCGTCGCCATGCACGCTAGCCACGCCACCGAGGTAGGTGGAGTAGTCCAGCACTGGGTCAATCACCAGCGGGCGGCTAGGGTCGTAGGCGGTCACATTGAAGCCGAACTGATTGCTACCGATGAGTTGATAGCCAGCGGCGACTATCTCACGCCCGTTAGGGCCATCTTGGTAGACCAGCGGCGGGCGTTGATGCAGCGTCCCACTGGCGGTATGCAGCACAAGGTCGCCCTCTTCGAGCGCAATCTGGTCCGCGCCCGCGACCATCATATGGATGCGCGATATGTCCGCGCCGGGTTGGGCGATGAAGTCATACTCCATCCGTCCTTCGTTGCCATAGTAGGCAAGGTCAACACCGGGGTAGACGTTCTGGTAGCTGACCTGTGCGTAGTTCGGCACATCGGTGTGCCACTTGCTGTGGTCGTTGCCGAGGAAGTAGTTGCTTTTGCTAGGTAGCCGATTGCTGACCATAATCGCTGCAGCGGGGTTGGCGGCGGGCAAGCTGAAGCGCAAGGCTGTCCCCTGCGTCGGCTTGCCGTCCTTGCCGGGTTGACCACCCAGCTTCAGCACCGCCTCATGGTCGGTGAGGAACAGAGTATAGGCGGCAGTGCGAGCTAGATAACGGACACTGGCATCGGTCTGACCCACATTGGCCTCGAAGCGCAGCGGCTGTCCGCTCGATGTATTACTTGCGCCCGCACTGGTGGCCGAGGTGGGCGAGGTGACAGGGGGGCGGGGAGTGGTATTGGCGGTAGGAAACACCTGAACACTCAAGCCTACGACTATGGCGAGGGCGATAACCAGCCCGACCCCACGCTGGAAAAACTTAGACATCCTTGTTTATCCTTTCTGCGTCAACTAACGGTGATATAGACATACTGCTACATCACGATTCTATCCGCAGGGCAGGCCAAAAATGTCGGGTTCTGTCGGGTTTAGGGGGTGGTTATCGCCAAACCACTTATTGTTGGGCACTAACCAGATGCTCATCAGCGGGGGTAGGCGGCAAGATATTATCCAGTGCGTAATTGTACGCCTGCTCCATGTTCAACCCGCCACCCTCCCCACGCAGCCGCGCAGACTCCGCGTCGCCCAGTCCCTTACGCACGAGAGAAACGCAACGCTGGTGCGCGGCGCGGCCAATCGGCGGGATGGGGGCAATCAACATGGCTCGCAACGCTGAGGCTGCTCCCAGCAACCGCGCAGCCCGGCAGTAATCGCCCACCTGCGCGGCCAACTGAGCTAGCTCCTCGACCCCGATTGCCACATCGCGGCGGTAGCCCTGCGCCCAGTTCACACGCAACGCCTCCTGCTTCAGCGTAATCGCCCGCGCATAATCGCCCTCATGCTGCGCGATATTGCCTAGCCCACTGTATATCAGGGAAATCACCACGCGGTCTTCACGCTGCTTGGCAAGCTGCTCCGCTTCGAGATAAAGCGAATTGGCCCACGCATAGTCGTCCTCTAGCTCGGCCACCTGCCCACGGGAGTAGAGCAGATATGGGATGAACAGGGCCATCCCCATCTGGTCGGCAAGTTCCTGTGCAGCGAGGAAATATCGCTCCGCCTCGGTGCTGTTGCCCTCGGCTAGCAGCGTCTCACCCATACGGAAACGTAGGTGGGCAAGGTATCGAATGTTGACCACTTCTTCACATCGTGCCATCGCCTGCGCCAGCATCGCCTTAGCCTCTTGATAGTGACCTTGACAGTGCTTTACGGTGGCGATATTGGCGAGGATGTAGATGACAGTATTGGGATTGTCCAGTGCCCGCGCCCTAGCCAGTGCTTCGTTCAGCAGCGGGGTAGCGGTGATGTAGTCATCATTCAGTGCCGCCACCCGCCCCAGCCCCGCCAGCGCGAGGGTGATGCCCGCATTGTCATCAAGCTGGCGATAGAGTTCCAATCCCTTTGCCAGCAACTCATACTCACGCTTATGGTCATACGAGTCTGAGGCGAGGGTGCTGGCGACTTGGAAGCCCCGCGCCCTTAGCGGCTGGTCAGTTATCTCCGCGCTGGCAAGTAGCGGCTCCATCCAACGCAGACCTTCGCGGGCGTGGCTATGCAGCACCCAGAAGTGGCCTAGCGCGATGCACAGGCGCAGACCCGCTTCGGACAACCCCGGCGTGTTGGTGGCGAAGGACAGCGCGGCCCGCAGGTTGGGGTAGTCGGCCTCCAGCTTAGTGGCCCACTCTGTCTGCATTGGGCCACTAAGCTCAGTAGCCGCCTGTTCGGTGTGGGCCAGATACCAGTCGAGGTGATGGCGGCGCAATTGGGTCAACTCCACTTCGTCCAACTTTTCGGCGGCGAACTGGCGAATTGTCTCCAACATTCGGAAGCGTGTATCGGGTGCGCTGGTGTCAGCAACCAGCAGGGACTTGTCCAGCAGCGACTCGTGCAAGCCGATAATGTTTTCTGCTGTATATTCATCGCCTAGCACTCTCTCTGCCGCCTGCAAGCTCCAGCCATCGCTGAACACGGAAAGTTGGCACAACAAGCGTTGCTCCCGCGAGGTAAGTAGGTCGAAGCTCCACTGTATCGAGGCGGTGATGGTGGCTTGGCGGGCGGGAGCGGTGCGGGGGCCAGCGGTGAGCAAGCGGATGCCCTTGTCCAATTGCATGGCGATTTCGGCCACGCTCATCATCCGCGTGCGGGCGGCAGCTAGTTCAATGGCGAGGGGCAGGCCATCAAGCCGCGCACAAATCGTTCTCACGGTCACGGCTTGGTCATCGTCGGGGCTAAAGTCGGGGTTGACCAATTCGGCCCGCGCCATGAACAGGCGGGTGGCCTCGTAATCGGCCAGTTCCGCCGCGGTAATTTGGCCGGGTGGGGGCAAGATGAGCGGTGGCACCGACATCAAGGCCTCGCCTTCCGCCTGCAATCGCGCCCGCGATGTGGCAAGGATATGTAGGTGTGGACAGCCACGCAGCAGTTGCGTCACCAGCGCGGCAACCGGCTCCAGCAGGTGTTCGCAGTTGTCCAACACCAGCAGTAGCTCACCCTCGCCAATCCCCGCTACCAGCACATCGCCGATTTCCTGCTTTGACTGGGTGGCGAAACCCAGCGTGCGGGCCACCACATAAGGCAGCAAGGGTGGCTCGGTGAGGGCGGCCAACGCCACCACCTGCACCCCCGCCGCGTATCTGCCCAACAGCCGTTGGGCCGCCGCAATCGCCAGCCGCGTCTTGCCGCTGCCACCCGCCCCGGTGAGGGTGACGAGGCGATGCTGCTCGATGCGCTGTTCCAGCGCGGCAAGGTCACGTTCGCGCCCGATGAACGAACTGAGGAACTGGGGCAGGCTACGGTGGGGGGCGGCTGGCGGGGGAGGCTCAGAGGATGGGTTCAGGGGGGTGAGCATATCCAGCGGCGGCGATTGCCACTCTGCCGCGGTGAAAGGGGTGCAGCGCATCAAGACAAGTAGCTCCCGCGCCTCGGCTTGGCTGGTAATTGCCCCCCACTCCACGAGGGTACGCACAATATCGCGCACATCCCGCTCGGTCAGCCGCTTGCCCATGCTGCCATTCAGCCGCTTGGTAAGCTCGGCGCGACTGAGTCCAATCGCCTCGGCAAGGTCGGCTTGGGTGGGGCGGCGACCATCGTCATAGGGGCTGCTGCGCCGATAGAGGGCCATCACCCGCCGCCGAAAAGTATCCTGCTCGTTCATCCACTCCCTTATCTTTCTGAAAGATTGGGTTGCGCTTACGCGCTTCCACATCAGTATCTCGTGCTATTATAGCACCTAGCTAACAAATCAAACACCCCGTCGCAGCGGACGGGGTGTCTGGTTGTTGGCTGATGGGGCAAGCTAGTGCTTGATTGGTTGCAGCGGCTGGGGGTAGGGCGAGCCTTGCGTGGTGGCGTTGAGGACAAAGGGCGGGCGCGGCGGCTGGGTGAAGTCGAAGGCGGCCAGCATATCACCCGCGTTGGCATCCCGCGCCGTCATGGTGGCGACCCCATAGCGTTCCTCGACGATGCGTAGCCACGACTCGAACGAGTAGGTATTGTGGTCAATGTAGTTCTGCTTCGCGTAGGGGCTAATCACCAGCCCCGGCACGCGCAGGCCGTAGCCGTACTGGTCCACCTGCGGCGGGTTCACATGGTCGTAGAAGCCGCCCCAGTCGTCCCAAGTGATGAATATCGCGGTGCTGTTCCAGTCCGGCCCTTGCATCGCGGCGTTGACCAGCCCGGTGACGTAGGCCATCCCCTCTTGCACCCCGCTAGGCGGGTGTTCGCTGACCTTGCCGCTAGGGATAACCCAACTAATCTGCGGCAAAGTGCCATTCTTCGCATCGGTGTAGAACTGCGCGGTATCCACCAGACGGCTGCGCTGGGTGGGGTCGTTCTGCACCTTGGGGAAGGCGGGGAGCGGGTTCCACAAGGTGTACTTGTCGGGGTTCTGTTGCTGCTCTGAGTTGGAGCCGACCACCGCGCCATCCTCGGTGTCGGGAATGGTGCCAGAGGTGACGTAATACTTCCAGTCAATCTGGCCGCTGGTGAGCAGCTCGGTGATTTCGGGGAAGTCATATGCGGTCGGCTTCTTTTGGCCGCTGCCGATGTAGCCCCCGCTCTGCGCCGCCAGCATATACAGGTGGGCGGGCAGGCTGTACGAGGCGACCGACTCGAACATCTTGTCTTGCAGCACGTATTGGTTGGCATAGTTCCAATAGTTGGGGATTTCGTGGTAGTCGTGCCAGCCCATCACATCGAGCGGGTTCTTGCCGGGGGTGCAGTTGGGGTCGGGCGGGGTGCAGGGGGCGTTACCATTTTTCTTCGCTGACTTGCCGTTGTAGGATTGGGCGATGAAGCCGTCCATCTTGCCCCCGTTTATGTCGGCTTGGGCGTTGTCCCAGTTGTGCGGCCCGCCGCGATTCACATCCTCGGTATCGTGGAAGGGGGCGACGCAAGTGCCGTGCGGGTCGGGCACGCACACGTTGGCGGGGAGGCCGTCCGCGCCGGGGTAGGTGCCGAAGTAGGAGTCGAAGCTGCGGTTCTCCTGCATGATGAAGATGAAGTGGTTAATCTTGTCCAAGCCAGCGGGCATAATCACGGTCATGGTAGGCGAGTTAGTAGCCGCGACCACAGTGGTGTTGGTGGCTGCCGTAGCGGGGGTGGCGGTGGCGCGGGTAGCGGGGGCCTCAGTGGTG
>JBBSEE010000101.1:0-7708 GCA_038239995.1 Chloroflexia bacterium
AGGCGGTGATGTTAGCGACCGGGATGAGGGTAAGGAACAGCCACGCAAGGCCGAACCAAGCCGCCCGCCCCGCCCACCACGCCAGTGCGCCCGCGACCACCGCGAAGGCAGCCAGCAACGCAATTGCCAGCCCCACCTCCATGCGCTCGATGTCCGCAAAACTGAGCAGCATGGCAAGGTAGCCCGCCACGTTGCTAATCACCCGCCCGTCCAGCTTCAGCCCATACCCAAACCCGCTGATGCTGGCGGTGTTGAACCATAGCCGCGCCGCCAGATACCCCCCCGCCAGCAGCACGAAGGGCAGATGACGCGGTATCAAAGTGATGAGGGATGAGGGATGAGGGATGAGGGATGAGGGTGTAGAGGCATGATTTACCCCGCCCTGCACATTGATGCGCCAGAAGAACAGCAAATCCACTAGCAGCAGCAGGCCGGGCACCACGAGGGCGACCTCTTTGGCGAGGATGGCGAGGGCAAAGGCGACGAGGGCAACCAGATAGTAGCCAAAGCCGCGTCGCTGGCGATAATAGATGAAGGCGATGAGGGCGACGAGGCTGAAGATCATCGTGGGCACGTCCGCCCGTCCGCCAATCCATGTGACTGCGCCGGGGTGCGCGGGATGCACCGCGAAGATAATCGCCGATAGGCTGGCGAGCAACGGCCCGCGCAACAGGTAGACGAACCACCAGACAAGGGCGCAGCCGACCACGTTCATCAGCAGGCTGGTGAGATGCCAGCCGAACGGGTTTGCCCCCCATAGCTGTTCATCGGCGGCATAACTCAGCCACGTGACTGGACGGTAGAAGAAGGAGACGTAGCCATGCCCCGGCACCAGCAGGTCGAGTATCTGCCCGAAATCGCGCTTGAAGGGGAACAGGTAATCGTCGGCGTTCCAGTAGTAATCGAGGGTGGGCAGATAGAGGGCCACGCTAAGTAGCAGCGCGGTGATGAAGCCCGCCCGCGCCCAAGCCGTCTCTCGACTGTACGTTTTTGTCTGTGCTAGGGTATCAATTCGCATCGTAACTGTTATATCCTTCGCCCGCGCCTAATCTTCACTGTAAACCGCGCCATTATAACACACCCACCCGCATCTAAGGGGTGAGCAATTGCTCGGCGGTTTGATATTGCTGCACGCTGCCGTCGGGCTGGAAGCGGAAGTAGTAGCTGGCCGCGTCACTGGGCGGGCGCAGTGCGGCGGTGAAGCCAGCGGGGTCGTAATCCTGCGGGTAGACCTGCAAGCTGTAATCGTGGTAGGTGTTCATCACTGCGGTGCGAACCCCCTGATTCAGCACGCTGGCCCGCCGATAGCTGAATGGCACCCTCACAAGAAAGACGCGGCTATGCGGGGGCATAGTGGGTTGCTGCGCCGCCAGCGTGGTGACGAAGCGGCGGGTCATCTCCCCCGCCACCCGCCACTCGTCGTTGTGGATTGCGGTAGCGTAAAGGTCATAGGCGAGAATTGCAGCAATGATAGCGACGGTGGTAACAACTCCCCTCCCGCCGGGATGGGTAGAGGGTGGGAGCGAGTCGCGCCCGTCACCCACCCCCAGCCCCTCCCGGTGGGAGAGGAGAACGGCTCTCAGCAGGCGCACTAGCACCGCTGCCAGCAATATCGCCAGCCCTACGCTGGGGAGGTAGACGTAGCGGGTGGCAAGGTCATTGGCGGGGATGTTGTAGACCGGCGCGAGGGTAACGAACACCCACGCGAGGCCGAACCATGCCAGCCGCCCCGCCCACCATGCCAGCAATCCCCCGACCACGATGAACCCTACCACCAGCGCGACCGCCGCGCCGCCCTGCACCGCCGCCACGCTGGGCAGACCGAGCATCATACCGAGGTAGCCCGCGGCATTGTCGAAGATAGTATTGCCGGGTCGGAAGTTGTTGCCGTAGCCCATGAACATCAGGTGCGCGGCGTTCAGCACGTAGCGCATCAACAGATAGCCACCCCCGATGATAATGAAGGGGGCGTGTCGCAGCACTAGAGGTTTGAGGTTTGAGGTTTGAGGTTTGAGTTGCGCTTTGTCATTCTGCCATCTGCCATCGGCAATCGGCAATCGGGGGGTGAAGAACAACAGGTCGGCGAGCAGCAACATCGCGGGGGCAGTGAGGCCAATCTCTTTGGCAAGGATAGCGAGCAGCAGGGCGATGAGCGCAAGGTCATAGTAGACCCGCCGCCCGCTACGACGGTAGGCCACGAACGCGGCCACGCAGCCGAGGTACATCAGCGTGGTGAGCGTATCGAAGCGGCCATCAATCCACGTGATGCTGCCGGGGTGAGCAGGTTTGACCGCTAAGAATAGCGCCGCTAGCGTCCCCGCCCTCCCCCCCGCCAGCGCGGTAACTAGCCCCCAGAGCAGGGCCACGCCGCCGAGGTTGATAAGTAGATTGACCAGCCGCCACATGGTGGGGTTGTCGCCCCATAGCTGATAGTCCAGCACGAAACTGAGCCATGTGAGCGGGCGATAGAAGCCGTTGCCGCGACCGAGGTTGAAGAAGTTCAGCACCTGCGCCGCATCTTTGGGCACCGCAAAGTTGAAGTCGTCGGCCATCCAGTAGTAGCCGAGGGTGGTCAGGTAGAGGGCAAGGGTGAGCAGCAGCGCGGCGACCAACCCCCATCGCGCCCGTATCACTGCCTGCGCCTGCTCAAGCGTGTACATGTTCACCCCCTCTATGATTTAATCTTCCTCGCCCGCGCCATTATAGCAAAGGGCAGCAAGTGAGGCAAAAATCGCATCAGATTAGATTGACAAATCCGCCGTATTAGTGTAAGATACAGCGACAACTGGGGCATCTCCGCCCCGGTCGCTTTCACGTTATCCACCCCCCCCTATTATCCCCATTGGAGAAGGCTCAAGTCATGGCTGCCTTCGATTTCAAAGTGGTCAAGAATGACCGGGTCAGCACCGTACAGCTGCCAGCTACGAGCGCGGCGGCCAGTTTTCCGGCGCGGCGCAGCAGTGTGGTCTCCTTCCAACTGGTGCTGGCGGTAGCCGGGTTGGTGATTGGCCTGCTGCTGGCGATGCAGTTGCACAGTGCCAGCCAAAAGAGCAGCCAACCCGCCTCCCGCGACTCCACCCGTCAAGAGGTATCCGCCTCGATTGCCCGCTTTGAGCAAGAGCAGGACAGCCTCAAGAGCGAAGTGACCGCCCTCCGTGCCAAGCTCAACGACTTGCAGCAACAGAGCGCGGCCACCCGCAGCCTCAGCAACATCCAACAGACGCTCAAGAATGAGCAAATTGGCTCCGGGCTAGTGCCGCTGCACGGGCCGGGCCTGATTGTCACCTTTGACGACAGCAAGGCTAGCAACATCCCCGCCGACGACGACCTTGCTCACTACATCATCCACGAGTACGACCTGCGCGACGGCATCAATGCGCTGCTAGGCGCGGGCGCAGAGGCGATTTCGCTCAACGGCGAACGGCTAGTGGGCAGCAGTTCGGTCTACTGTGTGGGCAGCACTATCATCGTGAACAGCACTCGCCTCTCCCCCCCCTACAACCTCAACGTCATCGGCAAGAGTGCGGCGATGGATGATGCCTTGTTCCACTCCGCGCAAATGGGCAAGTTCCTGCAACGCCGCGACCTCTATGGCGTGATTATGACCGTAGTCCCCTCCGGCGATATATACATCCCCGAATACACCAACGCCCCCAACTTCAAGTATGCCACCCCGGTAGAAGGGCAGGGCCAGTAGCGATGATGAACCCCCGCCCCGCCAACACCGGCTGGCGCAAGATGCTGGCAATCGGGCTGGTGGCGATGCTGCTCGGCTTTATGCTGGTCACTCAGATACGCACCCTCAGCCCCACCTATGAGCAGATGAAGAACCAGTCGGACACCGACCGCGCCGCTTACCTGCTGCAACTCTACAACAACGTGGTGGACTTGCGTGAACAGGTGGGCAAGATGCAGGCCGAAGTGGACAGCTATCAGAACGACGAGGCCACCGCCGCCAAGCTGCTCAAGGACGTGGACGAGCTGCGGGCGCAGAACGGCGAACTCGCGCTGGTGGGGGGGGGCATTACCGTAGACATCAACGGCGAAGTGACTATGTTCGACCTCCAAGACCTGATTAACGAGCTACGCAACGCGGGGGCGGAGGGCATCACCCTCAACGGCAAGCGGGTAGTGCTACGCACCGTCATCGGCGGGGATGGCACTAGCAGTTACATCAGCATTGACAACCAGCCTATCCACCAACCCTATCGCCTCCAAGCCATCGGCTCACCCAGCGATTTGCAGACCGCGCTGGAGCGCAAGGGCGGCCTCAAACAGTTGCTGGAGAACAAGCAGGGGCTGACCTTCAAGGTGGCCCGCAGCGAGAGCATCACCCTACCCAAGAGCAGTGCCAACTATGGCCTCACCTACGCCATCCCCGTCGCCCCCACCCCCAAAGCAGGTAACTAGGGTTAGCAGATGCTCGTCCTTCCCATCGCGCGGGGCGGGCCAACCCCCATCCCATCGGGAGGGGCTGGGGGTGGGCGGCGGGGAGCAGCAGGGGGTCTGGGGGCCAGACCCCAGCTGGTGATGGGCGCAGCGGCCACTTGTAACTAAGTCGGTGGCGGGCGCAATACGGTAGTTGGTGATTGCTCGTCACAGTCAGCCACATCTACCATCACTAGCTGGGGTGCTTTCCCCAGACCCCCTCTTGCACCCCGACCCTACGTAGCGATAACCAACTTTTCAGTCACTTTCTCGCTCCCACCCCCCACCCCTCCCGGTGGGAGGGGAGATGAGTCCCAACCCGACTACCAGAAGGAGAGAACCCCTTGCCTACCGCATCCGCCGCGCCGCAATCCCCCCTAGAGCAGCTAGCTGCCCGCTACTTCCAGCTAACCTTCGCCCAATATCCTCTTTACGCCACCGCGCTAGGCATCCACGACTATGATGACCGCCTCGGCGACCTGTCGGCGGCGGCGATAGGCCGCTATGCTGAGGAGGTAGGTAAGCTGCGTGAGGAACTGGCGGCCTTCGACCCCACCGCGCTGGCGGTCATCGCGCGGAGCGACTACCAATTGTTGGCTGCGAACATGGAAGATACCCTGCTGGACATCGCGCAGCTACGCGAGTGGGAGAACGCACCCCAATCCTATGTGGATTATGCCGTCTACGCCGTGTTCCTGCTGCTGGCCCGCGAGTTTGCCCCGCTGGATGAGCGGATGCGGAGCGTGGTGGCGCGGTTGCAGCAGATACCTGCGCTGTTGGCGCAAGGGCGGGCGCAGGTGCAGAACCCACCCCCTATCTTCACCGAAACCGCGATTGAGGCGACTGCGGGGGCGATTGGCTTCATCCAGCAGGCAGTGCCGCCGCTGGCCGATGCGCTGGCCGATGCCGACCTGAAGCAAGCGGTGCGCGACGCGACAGTCGAGGCTACTAGCGCGATGAACGATTACCTCGTCTGGCTGCGTGATGACCTCAGCCCCCGCTCCAATGGCGAGTTTGCGCTGGGCCGCGACCACTTCTGGCGCAAGCTGCAACTCCACCATATGCTAGAGCAGACCCCAGAGGAAATCGCGGCGTGGGGTCGCGCCCTGTTCGCCGACACGTTGGCCCAGTTGCGCGAGGTGGCGGCGGAGATTGACCCCGACAAGGATTGGAGCGCGATTATCGCCGAGTGCCGTGCCGACCACCCCACCGCCGACCACCTGCTCGATGCCTATCGCGAGGAGAGCGACCGCCTTGTGGAGTTCATCACCCGCCACCAACTGGTCACTATTCCCGCAGGCGAGTTGCAGATAGTGGAGACCCCTCCCTTCCAGCGGGCCACCTACGCCTTCGCCGGTTACGCCCAGCCGGGGCCGTTCGATGCGGTACAGAGCGGCCAGTTCTGGGTCACGCCGGTGGACCCCCACGCCCCCGCCGCGCAGCAAGAGCGGCAGCTAGAGGAACACGCATGGGCGTGGATTCCGGTTATCGCCCTACACGAGGGCTACCCCGGCCACCACCTGCAACTGTTGTGGGCCAACCAGCACAGCACTTTCATCCGCAAGCACCTCGGCAACAGCAGCCTGCTGGTCGAGGGCTGGGGCTTGTACTGCGAGCAGATGATAGGCGAGGTGGGCTACTTCGACGACCCCCGCGTGAAGCTGAACCAGTTGCGCGGCCAACTGTGGCGGGCGGCGCGGGTGATAATTGATGTCGGCCTTCACCTCGGCAGCATGAGCGTGGACGAGGCGGTCAGCTTCCTTGCCGACGAGGTGAAGTTCTCCCCCGCCGCCGCGCGAGGCGAGGTGCGCCGCTACACCATGACCCCCGGCCAGCCAATGAGCTATCTGCTGGGCAAGGACTTGATACTCAAGCTCCGCGACGAGGCCCGCGCCCGCTGGGGCGATGCCTTCACCCTACAACGCTTCCATGACCGCCTGCTCGCCAGCGGCTCCATCCCCCTCAAGCTGGTGCGCGAGGAGTTTTGGGCGGGCGAGGGCGATGGTGTATAATAGGCTATCACCAGTTAGCAAGATAGGAGCGTATCATGGCCGACCTACAAGTACGTGAGCGAATACAACAGGAAGCTGGTACTAGCCAGCCTATAAACCCGACCGATAGGGTGATTAGCCAAGCCTTCACCGTAATGGATGCCGTGCCTGAACCACGCAGCAAGGCCGATATTATCATGGCCCTGAGCAAGATTAAAAAGTTGCTACAGGGAGTTAAAATAGAACGCGCGGCGCGGCGCGGAGTGGATGGGGCAATAATTATCTTCGCCCTCGACGCGCTATCTAGCTCTGAAGAAGCACGAACCCTGTTGCAAGATATTATGGCGGAGATGAAGCCGACGCATCGTCATGGTGGGCCAGTGCGCGATACCGAGGGCAAGATTATCCGCCGCTATCCCCCCCTGCCACCGTTGACCGAAGAGCAGCTTGAACAGTTTGTCGAATACGAGGTCGGGGTGGAGGAGTAATGGACGTTTTCTTCGATACGAATGTAGTGGTAACTGCTAAGATAGGAAGAACCCAAGATAGCTCCATCACCGAGCAGGAAATCGCCTCTGCCCAGCAACTGTGGCAGATGCTTGAGGATGACCGCCTTGCCGGCTATCTAGCGGGATTCTCGGTCCCAACCATCTTCAGCATTGCCGAACGTGAGTTCAAGGAGCGACGTAAACGAGCGGGTTGGGACTGGCGGAAGGCGGAGTTGCAATCTCGCCGCGATGCCCTAAACATTATAGATGAGTGTTACGACCTGCTGAACGTATGTCGCCTCTTCCCGGTGGATATTGAAGCCGCTTTGGATTTGACGAATAAAGAGTTCAAATGCAGCGACTTTGAGGACAACCTTCAGCTAGTCTGTGCCGCTGAAGAGAAAGTAAACGTCCTTGTTACCTTCAACAAGCGCGACTTCGGATGTGCCTATATGTTCAAGGTCGAAGTGGTCAGCCCCAGCCAACTCCTCAGCCACATATAAGTCCAGATGATACACCTTTAGCCCGATAAACTTGCAGCGTTAAATTGTGGTATAATAGGCCACCAGAGAGTATAACGTTAGTCTAACAGTAAGGAGAACAGCATTGGACGATTACACAGCGGAAGCATTGAACCTTGCCAAAGCGCAAGGGGCGGAGTACGCCGACATGAGGATGCTGGAGCGGCGCAGCGAGTCCATCGCGGTGAAGAACGGCAACGTTGAGGCCATGTCCCTGACCGAGGATGAAGGCTTCGGCGTGCGCGTGCTGGTGGACGGGGCGTGGGGCTTCGCTAGCTCC
>JBBSEE010000102.1:0-7704 GCA_038239995.1 Chloroflexia bacterium
GGCAAGACCCACCTGCTGCACGCCATCGGCAACCGCGCCATCGAGAACAACAAGAATATGCGGGTGCTGTACGTCTCCTCCGAGCGGTTCACCAACGAGATGATTAACGCGATTGGCGACCGCCGCACCGAGGAGTTCCGCGCCCGCTATCGCACCATTGACGTGCTGCTGATTGACGACATCCAGTTCATCGCCGGTAAGGAAAGCACGCAGGAGGAGTTCTTCCATACCTTCAACAGCCTGCACCAGAGCGGCAAGCAAATCGTGATTAGCAGCGACCGTCCCCCCAAGGCGATATTGACGCTGGAGGACCGGCTGCGCTCCCGCTTCGAGGGGGGTCTGATTGCCGACGTGCAGCCCCCTGATTTGGAGACCCGCACCGCGATTCTGCGGGCCAAAGCGATGCAGCAGCAGGTGCCGGTGCCGCTGGATGTGATAGATTTCGTCGCCCACAAGGTGCAGAGCAACATCCGCGAACTGGAAGGGGCACTGACGCGGGTGATTGCCTACGCCAGCCTGAACAATGCCAAGCTGACCGTGCAACTGGCCGCCGATGCCCTCAACGACCTCAGTGCCAACACCCGTCGCCGCTCGATTACCCCCCAGCGGGTGATAGAGACGGTTGCCACCTACTACAACCTAGAGATGGACGAGATGCGCGGCAAGCTGCGTAGCCGTGAGGTGGTCGTCCCCCGCCAGATTGCCATGTACATCATCCGCGAGGAGACCGAGTCGTCGCTGGCCGAGATTGGCGATGCCTTTGGCGGGCGCGACCATACCACGGTGATGCACTCCTGCGATAAGATTGAGCAGGCGATTGAGAGCGACACCGCCATGCGGCAGGATGTCCTCAGCCTGCGCCAGATGCTGTACAACGATAGCGGCAAGTAGTAACCGCGATTGCCGCTGGACCGATAACTTGAAGGTGGGCCATACACCTGTAATGATGCGTAGGGCTAGACCGAGAGGGCGAGGGAGCAGGGCGCACAGCCTTGCTCCCTTCCGCATTATAAGCATGACTTAGAGTTTCGCGATTAGTAGGATAGAGATGGAAGGTGGCCTGCAACGCGGCTAGGCTAAGGAATCGTTATGGTGCGGCGGGGCGGACGCACGTTTTTAGCCCGCTTGAGCTTAAGCAAAACGGTATCATGGGGCAGAAAATTGTGGATAAGTAGTGCTATTGTGTGGAAAACCCACCTTATTTGTGGATAAATCAGGCTTTATGTAGGGGCGGAAAAACCGCGCGTCCGGATTCATCCCCAAAACACCCCGAATTCATCCGCCGTCGCCCCCGCCCTTTTCCACCGCCCAGATTGCGGTTTAGGCCACTATTTAGGCACAAAAACGCCGCTTTCCACATTTCCACCGCCCCTATTACTACGTACTGCTAAAATTATAATAAAATTAAGGTATTAAGTAGGGAAAACCGCAAAGTGGATAACCCCTAGCGGCAGGCAACGGTTGCAGGGGCGGGGCAACTATGCTATCATCCAGACCAGCGCTGAAAAATCAGCGCAAAGGAAGTGGTGGAATGATGAACAACCATAAGCTGGTGATGGTGGTAGATGACGAGACCGACCTAACCTATGCCCTGATTAACGGATTGCGCCCCATCTTTCCCGAATGCGACTTTGTGGAGGCCAACGATGGCCGCGACGCGCTCATCCAGTTGGCGGGCGACGAGGCCGATGTGCTAATCACCGACATCCAGATGCCCAACGTGGACGGCATGGAGTTGCTCCGCACCATTCGCTTGTCCAGTCCGCGCACCCATATCATCGTGATGACCGCCTATGGCCGCCCCAACCTCGCCGAAGACCTACGCCGCTTGGGTATCTACCACTATCTGCACAAGCCGTTCGACATGGCGGATATGCAGCAGGTAGTCAGCGCGGCGTTGAATCAAGAGCCGCCCCCGCCCTTGTGTTTGCTGTAGCTACGCCCTCACCAGCATGAAGCCCCCAGCGGGGGTTTGGGGGGGAAAAGCCGCCCAGCCATCAACTAAAAAGCCCCCAGCGGGGGTTTGGGGGAGAAATGCCGACCTACTTTGTGGCTGATGAACGAGTAAAACCTCAAAAACTAAGGGGATAGAGGCGACTCGCGCCGCTCTATCCCCTTAGCTTGGCCCCCTGAAGCAAGCAGATGTGCTGTCCCCTCTCACCTGAACAGCGGGCATCGGCTGAATATGTGGCTACTTGAACAGGTTCATCGGCATAATCACGTGCAGGTAGTCCTCACTGCCCACGGGCCGCACCACGCCGGGGCTGGTCGAGGTCAAGGTTTCGAGGGCCACTTGCGGGGTGTTGATCACCCCCAGCACGTCAATCACGTACTTGGCGTTGAAGGCCACCTGCCCGCCGTCCCCTTCGATGATGGTATCAATCTGGCTGAGGTTGTCGCCCGCCTCGGCGGCGTTCGCGGTGATGCTGAGGATGCCGGGGGTGAGGCCGTCGCTGCTGCCCGGCTCCATTCGCAGCTTGACGATGTTCATGCTGTCGCGGGCGAAGTACGAGGCAATCTTCATCGCCTTCAGGAAGCTGCTGGTGTCCACCACCATCCGACTGGTGTACTTGCCGGGGATAATCTGAGCGTAGTTGACGAACGGGCCGTCAATCAGCCGCGACACAAGGTCCACGTTTTCGGCATGGAACAGCACTTGGTTGCGGTTGGGGGTGATGGCGATGTCCACCATCTCGTCGCCGCTGCTGATAATACGGCTGAGTTCGATGAGGGCGCGGGAGGGCACGATAATCGGGGCCTGCTCGGACGCGCCGTTGCTGTTCACTTCCACCTTGCGCTCGGCGAGGCGGAAACCATCCGCGGCGGCGGCGGTCATCCGCCCCTGCTCGAAACGCAGTAGCACCCCGGTCAGCACCGGGCGGGAGTCATCGGATGCGGCGGCGAAGGCGACTTGGTTGATGGCCTCTTGCAGGGCCTCAGCCTTGATGTGAGCGACGATAGGTTGATTCGTGAGTGCTGGTACTACCGGGAACTCGCTCGCGTCTATGCCCTTGATGTGGGCCTCGTGGCGGCCACACTGGAGGCTGAGGGTGTGTCGCGGTTCGTCTAGCACTATATCAATCTTATCGGGGGGAAGGTCGGCGACGAAATCGGTGAGCAGCTTGGCGGGGACGGTAATCGCCCCTTCCTCCTCCACTTGGCAATCAATCCAGTGGGTAATGCCCACCTCTAGGTTGGTGGCGACCAGCTTCAGCCTGCCATTATCGGTCTCCAACAGAATGTTGTTCAATACCGGCATTGTGGTCTTACTCGCCACCGCCTTGCCGACGATGCTCAAACCGCGATGTAGGTTCTCTTGCAAGCAGGTTATCTTCACGGCCCTTCTCCTCGCTTCTAGTGCTGCCCAATCAAGTCCGACAGGTTCAGGCGATATATCGCATAAATGGGATTGGTGTAACAGGAATATTATATCACACGCGGAGTCGGGGCGCAAGGGGGTTTTCCACCAGTTTTGGCAAATTAAAGAGCAAAGATTAAAGATTAGAAAGGAGTTACGCAGTTGCATCGGGAATTATGCCCTTTGCTGTAGGGGCGAATCGCATCCGCCCTGCTCAACTGCGTAACTCCCAATTAAAGAAAAGCGGATGTGGGCATGGGGCAATTACCCGACACATCCGCTTTGGCATCATCTTTAATCTGCACTAACGTAGCGGGAAGGTGAGGGCGAGGTAGAGCAGCTTGGCTAGCTCGGCGCGGCTACTCGGTGCGTTGGGGCGGAAGAACCCGTCCGCGTAGCCGCCCACCCATTGGCGGTGGGTGGCAGTCTTGATGTACTGGTACGCCCAGTGGCTCGGTGGCACGTCGGGGTAGTCGGTGAATGGGCCGCTGTACGCTAGTGCGCCGCTGGCAAGCACGGTGAGCTTGACTAGCTCGGCGCGGCTGATGCGGGCGTTGGGCCGATACGAGCCGTCGGGGTAGCCGACGCTGATGTTGGCCGCCGCCAGTGCCTCGATGTAGCCGTATGCCCAATGGTTGGGCGGCACATCGCGGAAGCGGGGGGTGGGCGGGCTGGTGAGGGGCAGACCGTAGGCGAGAGCCAGCAGCTTGCTGTACTCCGCGCGGCTGATGGGGGTGGCGGGGCGGAACGAACCGTCGGGATAGCCCGCCGTTACTCCGCGGCAAGCGAGGTAGTGGATGTAGCCATATGCCCAATACTCCACCCCCACATCGCGGTATTGCATCGCGCACATGGTGGGTGTGGGCGAGGGGTTGGGGCTGGCAGTAGGGCTAGGGGTAGGGGTGAGGCAGGCATCGGGGTAGCCATAGTGTTCGATGATCGGCCTGTCACCGATGCCCCCGGTGTAGCTAGTGCCGACTGCCCAGACGTTGTCATGCGCCAACCCTACTACCGACCAAAGTCCGTTAAGGGCACCGGGGCTGGGACTGGGGATAAGCTGCCAACTGCTGCCGTCCCAGTGCATCGCCGCAGTAGGGCTATTCAATCCACCCCCGCCCACCGCCCAAACGTCGTTCGAGGCTATGGCATAGACCCCTTCAATCTCCCCCCCAGAGGAGGTGGGGTTGGGGCTGGGGACAATCTGCCAGCCGCTGCCGTTCCAGTGCATCGTTAGAGAAGTGTAGATATGGCTGCTGTTGTCATAGCTACCCACCGCCCAGACATCGGTGCTAGATACGGCGGAGATACTGTGTAGGATGCCACCATTGGGCAGTAGGGGGGTGGACACCGCCCGCCAACTAGTGCCATCCCAATGTAGGACCAGCGGTTCTTCAAACAGATACGGCCCGCTGCCATACTGATAGCCCGCCGCCCAAACATCGGTACTGCTGACCACCACCACACTATATAGCTCGTTATTGTCGGGGCCGGGGCTGGGGCTAGGGATGATATGCCAATTGCTGCCATCCCAATGCTCGATGAGCGTTTGCATTATGCCGATTGTGCCACTGAAGATCGGATAGGAACCGACGGCCCATATGTTATCGGGGGCAACGCTAGCTACACCCCTTAGCTCGGCTTCCACTCTTGGGGGTGGGTTGGGACTTGTAACTCTAAACCATCGGCTGCCGTCCCAATGCTCTATCAATGACAAAAAAGGGTCGCCCACAACTCCCACCGCCCAAACATCGTTCGAGGAAACCATGGCCACGCTATTAAGACCATTGTTACCACCCGGTGCTGAGGAATCGTTGAGTCGCCAAGCTTTACCATCCCAGTGTTCAGTGTAGATGTTACTGTGAGGTCCCCCATAGCTACCAACGACCCAAGCATCATTGTCGGCCCGCGCAGCTACGCCAAACAGCCCGCGGTCAGGTGCGCCGCTGGGGTCGTAAGGCACCAACTGCCATGATAGCTGGCAGTCAGGTGTCGGCGTAGCTCCCGCTGGCTGAACCACGGCCACGGCTGCCGAGTTTGGGGCTTGGTCCTTCCCCACCTCGTTGGGGTTGACCGCGTAAGTGGCGGTCAAGGTCATGAGGGTAAGCATGATTAGGACAACCATACTCTTGGTCTTCATCTGGCCCTCTCCCTTCGCCCCCATCAGATGATAGGCATAATCAGGCCGCCGTAGCCAACGCCACGGCGGCCCGCCCCTGAAGGTTAGGGGTTGTAGCGTTCGATGAGGGTGCGGAACACCCCGCCGCTGACGCGGTATGAGCCAACCGCCCAAACGTCGAGGCTGCTACCGCTCACGCTGCGGAAGGTGCTGATGCCGGGCAATACTGGCGGGACGTGTATCCAACTACTACCGTTCCAGTGAAAGCTCTCCGCAAAACTGGTGGTGCCCGCATAGCTGGCGATGCCGACTACCCACGCATCGTTGAGGCTGAAGTCGCGCAGGCCGAACATCTCGCCATAATCGAAGTTGTAGAAGGGCTGCCAAGCACTGTTATACCATCGCCTCGTTGCCCCTTGTCCTCCGTAAGTGAAGGGGTTGATCTCTCCTGCCGACCAGCCCTCGTTGCTGCCAGAGAATGAAGTAGCATCTAGCACCCCTTCTTGGCTGGAAAACTCGCTAATCCAGCCGGTGCCCAACCAGTGCAAGGTCATTTGCCTCGGTTGGTCGCCGGGGTTGCTGGTGGTGTATGCGCCCACTGCCCACACATCGGTGGTACCTGCGACCGACACCCCGTTGAGGTTGCCAGTACCGTATGCACTGTTGGGGCTACTGACCACACTCCATGTGCTGCCCCCATCGGTAGAACGCTCCACCAGCGTCTTCTGCACCCCGCTGCTGGTGTAGCTGCCCACCGCCCAAATGTTGTTGGAGTTGTTGGCAGTAATGGCGTTAAGCTGATTGTCACCGCTGCCCACATTGGGGCTGCTCAACACCACCCAACTGTTGCCATTCCAGCCCAAGATCAGGGTTTTCAAGCTAGCGGCACTGGTGCGGTAAGAGCCGACCGCAATCACCCCATAGCCTGCCGCGGGGCCGTTGGTGTTATCGTTGTAGGCCACAATCGCGTTAAGCTGATTATCGGTATTGGTGGTGACGTTGGGGCTGGCGACGATGCTCCAATTGCTGCCGTTCCACTTCTCAATCATGGTCTTGGCGATGCCGCTGCTAAGATAGTAGCCGCTGGCCCAGACCTCGGTGCTGGACATCCGCGACACGCCGGTTAGGTAGTTGGCCTCGGCGGAGGCGTTGGGACTGCTAACTTGCTGCCAACAGCTACAGTTGCCATGTGCAGTAGGAGTGCCAACCAGCAGGCCTACGGCCAGTACCAACACCGTGATGCCGCCGATTACTAGCGATACGAGCTTGTTGCGATTGAAACTACGGTTCACGACCCTCTCCTTAATCTCCACCCCAGTTCGGGGGCGGCCACCAGCTTTGACCACGCACCCGACCCCACGCGGGGCAAGGCGGCCTGTTTCGGGCTGGTGCTACTATACTACAGGAAAAAAAAAACTTGTCAAGCGTTTGGCGGTCAATTGGCATGGATTCGGGCAAATTGGCGGCCAACGGCTAATCTACTAATTATGTTAGGTGGTGATGTAAATTGGCCGGGGCGAGCGCAGCCCGCCCCTACGTTAATACACCATCGGCCCGACGAATTGGTATCACTTATCTTTCTGCGCCAAAGAGGCAATCGCGAAATCGTGGTGTTCGACCACTGCTTCCTCGTAGCGGGCGAGGACGAAGATGAGCGAGGAGAGGCGATTGAGGTAGGCGAGCAGGGGTTCGTTGTCGAGCAAGCCCTCGTGCGCCAGCTTGACCACGCTGCGTTCGGCGCGGCGCACGATGGTGCGGGCGAGGTCGAGGTGGGCGGAGGCGAGGGTTTCACCGGGGATGATGAACTTGTTGGGTAGCTTCACTTCCGTCTGCAAGTCGTCAATCAACTGCTCCACGCTGCTGACCTGCGCGGCGGTGACGCGATATTTGGGGTCAAGCTCCTCTTTGGGCATCGCTACCTCGGCCATCAGGGTGTATAGCTGCTGCTGCGCGGCGTAGACCGCATCACGCACGCGGGGGGACTGGCTGGCGGCGCGGGCCACCCCCAGCGCGGAGCTAGCCTCGTCGAGGTCGCCCAACGCTTCGATACGCAAGTTATACTTGGGCACCCGCTCCCCGCCGCCCAATAGGCCGGTGTAGCCGCTATCCCCTTTGCCAGAGAACTTCATCTTGTTGCTCCTTTCATGCCTCAAACCTCAAACCTAAACCGTGCGGCGGCGGTCGAACTCGCGGCGGGAGATGTAGATGAGCAGGGCGACCAGCAGCACGA
>JBBSEE010000103.1:0-7695 GCA_038239995.1 Chloroflexia bacterium
AAAGGGCTGCTGAATGGCTATCCGCTGGAGGTGACGGGCCGCATCGCCAGCCTCGCCGCCGTCTACGCCATCGAGCAGCACGGCACGCAGGCGCATAGCTACAGCCGCGCCCGCTTCACTGCCCGCTACGCCGACAACTTCGGCCCGCTGCCGGTTACGCTGTAGCAATTCGCCAATCACACGATGAGCAAGGGGTAATTAGCATGGACATGAAAGAGCAGAACCAACGCACGATTGAGGAGTTCCGCGCCAATCGGGAGCAAGGGGGGAACAAGTTCGCGGGCCGACCCTTGCTCCTGCTCACCATCACCGGCGCAAAGAGCGACCAGCCGCGCACCACCCCGATGATGTACGTGCGGGTTGACGACCAGTTGCTGGTCATCGCCTCCAATGCAGGTGCCCCGCGCCACCCCGACTGGTATCACAACCTGCGGGCGCACCCTGAAGTCAGCGTCGAGGTCGGCAACGAAACCTTCACCTTCACCGCCACCGAGGTAGCAGGCGACGCGCGGCAGCCGCTATGGGACAGCATCGTGGCCCAATACCCCTTCTTCGCGGAACACCAAGCCAAGATTACCCGCCAGATTCCGGTGATTATGCTCACCCGACACGCGGGATGAGCGCAACGTAGGGGCGCAGATTCATCGCGCCCTCGGTGAAGGGTATAAGGCTCAATCAAACGTAGGGGCGCAGATTCATCGCGCCCTCGGTGAAGGGTATCAAAGTCCAATCAAACGTAGGGGCGCAGATTCATCGCGCCCTCAGTGAAGGGTATCACGGCATATCGGAGATAGAGGAGGAGCAGCATGGTATTTGACCCCACGCTACATCATCGTCATGCCATGAGGTTGCAAGGGTACGATTATAGCCAAGAGGGTGTGTACTTTATTACTATTGTAACCCGCAATCGGGTTTGCTACTTTGGTGACATCGTTGATGGTGTAATGCAGATTAACGAACTTGGTGACGAGGCAGAGCAATGCTGGTTGGAACTTGCCTCCCGCTTTTCTGGGATTGAACTTGACGAGTTTGTAATCATGCCTAATCATTTTCACGCTATCCTTGCCATCGTGGAAGGAGGACATACCTTCTTGAGCGAAGTAGTACGCACATTTAAGGCTTTGACCACGCGGCGCATCCACCTTTGGGGCGTGAATGAGTTCTCTTGGCAGCGTAGCTTTCATGACCCTATCATCCGCAGCGAAGCACATTTGAAAGTGACCCGCGAGTATACCATCAACAATCCTGCCCGGTGGGCTGAGGATGAGGAGAACCCATTTAGCCCTTCACCGAGGGCGCGATGAATCTGCGCCCCTACGATTTGCTGGGGCCGTGATGCCCTTCACTGAGGGCGCGATGAATCTGCGCCCCTACAGCGATTAGGGACTTGACGGCGAAGAGCAAATGGGGTAAAATTGAGGTACACAAGGATAATGATGCTTTTTCTCTACGCCACTTCCCCGTAATAAGTTTGCCCCGTTGCCGTGACGCTCCGCCTGTGAGCCATCCGGTCAGTCCCCTGCCGTGACTCCTATGCTGTGGACACCCGGCTTCCCCCTTTCGGTTTATTCGCCCCCGTTGCCGTGACGCTCGACCTGAGCCATCCGGCCAGCGATTATCCCTATTAGGGGCGCAAGCTGTGCGCCCGCCACATGAAAAGGAGAAATTGTCATGACCGCAGTTGCTGAACCGATTACCAACCCCACCGCGATTCACATCCCCGACTACGACGTGAAGGACATGAGCCTCGCCGACAAGGGCAAGCTCCGCATCGAGTGGGCCGAGGCCCAGATGCCGGTGCTGCGCCAGATACGCGCCCGCTTCGCCAAGGAGCAGCCGCTCAAGGGTATCCGCATTGCCGCCTGCTTGCACGTAACTTGCGAGACCGCCAACCTCGCCCGCACCCTGAAGGAGGGCGGTGCCGATGTGCTACTCTGCGCCTCCAACCCCCTCAGCACACAGGACGATGTGGCTGCCAGTTTGGTGCGCGACTATGGTATCCCTACCTTTGCGATTAAGGGGGAGGACAACGATAGTTACTATCGCCACATCCGCGCCGCGATTGCCCACCGCCCCCAAATCACTATGGACGACGGGGCCGACCTCGTCTCCTCGATTATGTTCATCAACCTCGACCGCATCAGCGACCTGCATCCCGTCGTCGCCGAGTGGGTCAACACCCTCAGCGCGGATGAGCGCAAGAAGTTGCACGATGACATCATCGGCGGCACCGAGGAGACCACCACTGGGGTGATTCGCCTCCGCGCCATGGAGCAGCATGGGGTCCTCAGCTTCCCTGTGGTGGGCGTGAACGAGAGCGACACCAAGCACCTGTTCGACAACCGCTATGGCACCGGCCAAAGCACCCTTGACGGCCTGCTCCGCGCCACCAATATCCTGCTGGCGGGCAAGAAGGTGGTAGTCGCCGGTTACGGCTGGTGTGGGCGTGGGGTTGCCAGTCGGGCCAAGGGGATGGGCGCACACGTGACTGTGACCGAGATTGACCCTATCCGCGCCCTCGAAGCGGTGATGGACGGCTTCACCGTCGCCCCCATGCACAAGGCTGCCGCCAACAACGATGTGTTTCTCACCCTCACCGGCGACCTGAACGTACTCAATGAGCAACATTTCGCCGCAATGCCGGATGGGGCGATTATCGCCAACAGCGGCCACTTCAATGACGAGATCAACATCCCCGCGCTGGAGCGGATGTCTACCGCCAAGCGCACTGTGCGCGAGTTCGTGGAGGAGTACACCCTCGCCGATGGCCGCCACATCTACCTGCTGGGCGAAGGCCGCCTGCTCAACCTCGCCGCCGCCGAGGGCCACCCCGCCAGCGTGATGGACATGAGCTTCGCCAACCAGAGCCTCGCGGCAGAGTACATGGTGAACAATGGGCCCAGCCTTGAGAAGCGCGTCTACGTGCTGCCCAAGGAGCTAGATAGCGAAATCGCCCGCGTCAAGCTGGCGACGATGGGGATTGACATTGACCTCCTCACCCCCGAACAGGAGAAGTACCTGTCCTCGTGGGAGAGCGGCACGTAAGTAGGTTTGAGGTTTGAGTGGTGGGTCGCGGAAATGCGGCCCACCTTTTGTTTGCACCTTGCGGCCCAACAGTGGTAAAATCAAGCACGATGGAAAACAATCACCACGCTGGCGATACCAACGCCCATACGAACGGCCACTCTGCCCCACCCGACCCGCCGCGCTTCATATTCAGTCGGCTGGACACCAACCTGCCCAGCGGCGAACTGACCGCCGCGCAAGAGCAGCGTCTGCGTCACCGCCAACCCACCGACCCCAACACCCCGCTGGCAGTGGCGGTGGCGGGCATATTGTTCGGTTTGCTCGGCCTCGGTTCGCTGTTCACCCCCTGCCTGTTCGTGGCAACCGCCATCGGTGGTATAATGGGCCTTAACGCGCTGGCGACTCGCAAGAGTGGCGACTACCCCGGCATGGTCGCGCTGATTGCCAGTCTTGCCCTGCTGCTGGTAGCGGTGGATGTGGCAGTGCTGGCCTTCCACTTCAACCGCAGCTTGGGTTAGTACCGCGACAGCCAGATGGTCTCCCCTCCCGCCGGGAGGGGCTGGGGGTGGGTGTGCGCCCCCGTCAACATCTCTGGGTTCGGGTACAAGTCGGAACGGAGCGACGCGCATGGCTCTTATCCTCACCTGCTATAATCACCCCGACCGCCCCGCCACCAGCGCGTGCGATGAATGCGACGAGGCGATTTGCGATGCCTGCACGCGACACTATCGCGGCGAGACCCTCTGCCCGCAGGATTACGCGATTGCCAAGCGGGAGGCGGAAGGGGAGGTAGCCCGCGCCCCCCGCCGCAACCCACCCCCGCCCGCCCCGCTCACCCGCCGCCCCGACACCAGCCTGCGCCAGCGCGAACCTGCCCCCCTGCGCCCGCTGCCGCCCCGCGCGGCGCAGCGTTATGGCAACCCCGCCGACGACCTCGGCCAGTTCCAGTACGACCCCCGCACCATCGCCGGTTTCGGGCGGCCCACTAGCAACATGGCGGTGGCGTTGGCAGGGCTGGGGTTGCTATTCGCCCTGCTCTCCTTCGGCGGTATCTTCTTCTTCAGCGGCCTCAGCTTTCTGATGCGGGTGTTGCTCGCCCTCGCCGCCGTGCCCGGCCTGATTATCAGCGCGATGTCATGGTTCAGCCGTTACGAGGCCCGCAACCCCAGCGCAGTGTTGCTCCTCAGCGTCCTCGGCGCGGCCTTCAACGGTCTCCTCACTCTAATGCTGCTGCTAGCAGTCTGCCTGCCATTCCTGGGGCTGAAGCTGCTGCTGCCGTTCTTTTTGTAGGGGGTGTTATGCAACCAAACTCAGCACCTCAACCTCAACCTGATGACCGCCCGCCGGGCGTGGAGATTAGCGACTATCGCCGTCCCGACCCTCAGTTCGTCGCTGGCCCACCAGAGCAGCAATTGCTTAAGCAGTCGGGGGCAGTGGGGGAGCATCACGCTAGCCCAGCAGAGGCCAAAACCGCAATCGCGGCGGTTACAGGCAGTTCATTGCTAGCCTTGCTCTGTGTCGCACTGGCACTCTACAAGATGCTGGGTACTCCTTATTGCTCGGATGAACGTTGCGGCCCGGCCACCTTCTGGGACTACTCCCTGCCCAAACTTGCCATCCCCGGCTTGCTCATCGTCCTGATAGACTTCATCATCCTGATGCGCTCGACCCGCGTGCGCTACCCCATTGTTACCGGCATCATCACCATGATTGCCACTTTCCTCGGTATCCTTGCGACTGCGCTATTCCTCATCTTCTACCCGCACGGATAGCGGTAGCTAGGGATACCATGTTATAATGAGGGCATAAATTATTGAAAGGGGCAGGCAACGGAATGAGTAAGACGCTGGCAAAAGGGACGAATGAAGATATGTTCCACCTCACATACACCGCCAACATCTATTGCGAGGACGGTGACTACGTGGCCGAGTGCGTCGAGCTTGGCACGGTCAGTCAGGGCCGCACCCCTGAACAGGCCCTCAGCAAGCTAAAGCACGCGACTCGGCTGTACCTCGAATCTGCCGCCCACCCCTCGATTATACCGGAAGACGAACGCCCCGATTTCATTGCTGGGGTGCGCGAACTTGAAGCTGCCTATGCGCGGCAGCTTGATGAACCGATCAAGCCGGCGGAGATTACCCTCATCGCATCCATATCCTTGCCTACTTCAGGTTGACCACGATGACTTTGCCAAGCGGATTAAGAAGTAGCCAGCGGCTAAGGCTGGCTATTTTGTTAGGAGTTACGCAGTTGCGGCTGGATTTATGCCGGTTGGTGTAAGGGCGAATCGCATCCGCCCTGCTCAACTGCGTAACCCCCATTATTCAACTTGACACCACCCCCGCCCACCCGCTATACTTGCGAAGATTTAGCCTGCCCAAATGCAGACCGATAAGGAAAGGGAGATTTTTGCCTCATGAGCAGCAGTACCACCTTCTATAACTCGCCGCAAGTGTTCCTCACCTCCGAGTCCGTGACCGAGGGCCACCCCGACAAGCTGTGTGACCAAGTATCCGACGCGGTGCTGGATGCGATATTGGCGATTGACCCGCGCGGGCGGGTTGCCTGCGAGACATCAGCCACCACCGGCCTCGTGCTGGTGTTCGGCGAGATTACCACCAGCGGCTACGTGGACATCCCCACCATCGTCCGCAACACGATTAAGAACATCGGCTATACCGACACCGACCATGGCTTCGACTACAAAACTTGCGGCGTGCTGGTATCCATCAAGGAGCAGAGCGGCGACATTGCCATGGGCGTGGACATGGCCCTCGAAGCCAAGTCCGGCGAGATGACCGAGGCGGAGGTCGAATCGGTGGGCGCGGGCGACCAAGGGATGATGATTGGGTTCGCCTGCAACGAGACCGATGAGTATATGCCCCTCACCATTGCGCTGGCCCACCGCATCTGCCGCCGCCTCAGCGAGGTTCGCAAGAGCGGCGATATGCCCTACCTGCGGCCCGACGGCAAGAGCCAAGTCACCGTCGAATACGAGTATGGCAAGCCGAAGCGGATTGATGCCATTGTGGTCAGCACCCAGCACGACGAGTACGTCAGCCGCGACCAGTTGGAGAAGGACATCAAGAACCAAGTCATCGCCGCGGTGGTGCCCGCCGCCCTGCTGGACAAACAGACCAAGTATTACATCAACCCCACCGGACGGTTCGTCATCGGCGGGCCAATGGGTGATGCGGGCTTGACCGGGCGCAAGATTATCGTGGACACCTATGGCGGCATTGCCCGACACGGTGGCGGCGCGTTCAGCGGCAAGGACCCCACCAAGGTAGACCGCTCCGCCGCCTACGCCGCCCGCTACGTTGCCAAGAACATCGTGGCCGCCGGTATCGCCGAGCGGTTCGAGCTACAGTTGAGCTACGCCATCGGGGTGGCCCGCCCGATTAGCATCGCGGTGGAGACGTATGGCACCGGCAAGATTGGCGACGAGCAGATTGTCGCGCTCATCAACAAGCACTTCGACCTGCGCCCCGGCGCGATTATCCGCGACCTGCGCCTACGCCGCCCCATCTACCGCGCCACCGCCGCCTACGGTCACTTTGGCCGCACCGACATTGACGCGCCGTGGGAGAAGACCGACAAGGCCGCGACCCTGCGTAAAGAGGCGGGGCTGAAGGGCGAAGCCGAGCATCCCCGCGACCCCAGCATCAACGGGCGTAGCGGCGAGAACCTAGCTACCCAACTCTAGTTAGTTGAGGCATGGTTATAAATCAACTCGCCCCCTTGAGCAAGTCACAGTTTGTGGGGCATCTGGGTTGTACCCTAAGCCTGAAATCAAGAATAAGCAGGTTGGCCCTTCGTTGCCCAGCCAAGAAGGAGCTATACCCATGAACGAATCTGAGGTCAGCCAGTATATCACCGATACGCTTGAGGGCGTGGATGTAGTGAACGCTTCAGATGCTAGCTTCTTCTTTTACAACCCAGACGTTAATTTGCCGCCGGATCATATGTTCCCGTTTGTGACCATTGTGACGAACGATTTCCATGACCAGTTCTCCAACCTCGACCGTCAAGAGGTCTTTCGCTTGAACATCGGCATTAGTAAGCAGACGTTTCGCACGCTCTTTGGTACGCCAAAGCTCCCTGCTTATGGCGATAGCGCGGCTGAAAGCGACGCTAACGATAGCGACTACGACTTCACCGTGCTAGATAAGGTGATGCCGCATCCTGTCTATGGCCGGATGTTCTGGGTGTGCGTACTAAACCCAAGCGACGAGACGTTTACAAGGGAAGTGCAGCCTCTAATGGCCGAGGCTTACGAACTGGCGGTGAGCAAGTACAATAAAAAGGGGTCGCATTCTGGCTAAACGACCCCCAAATTATGACCATGCTCAAAACCTATGACCGAAACGGCACATAAACCCGTAGCTTTCATCACTGGCGCGTCCGGGTTCGTCGGCGGTTATCTGGCCCGCCATCTGCTGGCGGAGACCGATTGGACGCTGGCCCTCGTTTCGCGCAACCAAGCGGGCGCGGCGCGGCTGGAGGCGGAGTACAGTGTTTACGCTGACCGCGTCGCCCCGCTGGCCGCCGACATCAACGATGCCGCTGAAGTAAAGGCGACACTGGCGCGGGTGCAGCCCAGCTACGTGTTCCACCTTGCCGCCCAGACCTACGTCAAGGCCGCGCTCGACGACCCCGCCGCCACCT
>JBBSEE010000104.1:0-7678 GCA_038239995.1 Chloroflexia bacterium
TGATGGGAGGGGCGGGGTGCGACGAAGCAGTAGACACAGGGCCATTATACACCATCTGCGGGGCTAGCTGCTACTCTGCTAGTCTGCCGATGTAGGGGATGGCGAGGTAGATTTGGCATCAATCTTGCTTGCAAATGTGCAGCATCAACTTTTCTGATGATGTAAGCGTAAGAGCAGGAGCAAAGCGTTTATCAGCTTGCTCCCAAGATCGTAAAGGGGAGAGCTTATGGCGGTGTCACAATCGGACCAAGAGAGAGCCGATGAGGAAAACGCTCCAACTAGCGGACACCAGCAGGCTGCTGATGACCCCGGCGCATCCGGCTCAGGCTCATTGGAAGCGGCGATGGGTAATGAGCCGAACAAGGTCAAGCGTGCGCTGAAGGTGCTAGGTCCCGGCCTCATCACCGGGGCCTCGGACGATGACCCCTCTGGCATCGGCACCTACAGTCAAGCAGGCGCATCGCTGGGCTTCTCCACCCTGTGGCTGGCGTTGGTCAGCTATCCACTGATGGCGGCGGTGCAGTACATCTGCGCCAAGATTGGCATGGTCAGCGGCATGGGCCTCGCCGGTATCTTGCGCCGACACTACTCCCGCTTCGTGCTTTACCCCGCCATCCTCGCGTTGCTGCTTGCCAACACTATCAATGCGGGGGCGGACATCGGGGCGATTGCCGCCGCGATCAACCTGCTGCTGCCTATCCCTATCGTGTGGATGATTGTGCCCATCAGCCTGCTCATCTTGGCCCTGCAAGTCTGGGGTTCGTATCGGCTGATTGCAAATACCTTCAAGTGGCTGACCCTCGCCCTGTTCGCCTACATCGGGGCGGCCTTCTTCGCCCATCCCGACCTCGGTGAGGTCTTTCGCGGCACCTTCATTCCCACCTTCAAGTTCGATAGCACCTTCCTCGCTACTCTCGTCGCTATCCTCGGCACTACCATCTCGCCCTACCTATTCTTCTGGCAGGCCAGCCAAGAGGTAGAAGAGGAGATTAGCATGGGCCGCACCGAACTCTGGCAGCGCGAGGGTGTGAGCGACAAGGAGTTGAAGTATGCCAGTTGGGACGTGAACGTGGGGATGTTCTTCTCCAACGTGGTGATGTACTTCATCATCCTCGCCACCGCTGCCACCCTGTTCAAGGCGGGCAAGACCAACATCCAGTCGGCCACCGATGCGGCCCAAGCGTTGAAGCCACTGGCGGGCGACGCGGCGGGGCTGCTGCTCGCCCTCGGATTGATTGGCAGCGGCCTGCTCGCGGTGCCGATCCTGACCGGCTCGGCGGCCTATGCGATCTCGGAGATGTTCGGCTGGAAGTATGGGCTGGATGAGAAGCCGGGGCAGGCCAAGCAATTCTACGGGGTAATTGCCGCCGCCACCCTCGTGGGGATGATGATTAACTTCATCGGCATCAACCCGATTGACGCGCTGTTCTGGACCGCGGTGATTAACGGCTTCCTCGCCCCCCCGCTGCTGGTGATTATTATGCTGGTCTCCAACAATGAAGAGGTGATGGGCAAGCGGGTCAATACCAAATGGATCAACCTTTTGGGCTGGATAACCACTGCCGTGATGTTCGCCGCCGCGATTGCCCTCGTGGTCACATGGGGAGGGTGATACTGCTATCACTCGTGCCTGAGCGCGGCCAGCGGGTCGAGGCGGGCGGCGCGACGGGCGGGGTAGAGGCCCGCGAGTAGGCCGATGAATGCGGCGAATACCATTGCCCCGATGATGAGCAGGGCGTTGACTTGGAAGATTTGCAGGTTGACATAGAACTGTTGCGAACGCAGGTAAGTATTCAGCCCCCAGTTGAGCAGCATATCCAGCAGCCAGCCGCCGAGTACCCCCATCACCCCACCGAGCAGCCCAATAAAGCTGGCTTCCAGCATGAACATACCGAGGATGTCGCGCTGCGTCGCCCCCAAAGCCTTGAGGATGCCAATCTCGCGGGTGCGCTCATATATCGCCATAATCATCGTATTGGCGATGCCGATGCTGGCGACCAGCAGGGCTAGCAACCCCACTGAGGTGAGCATCACCTGCAAGATGGTGAACACGCGGCTGATTTGGTCAATCAATGCCGGTACAGTGTCGGCCTCCAGGCCATAACCCTTGACCGTATTGGCAATCGCGTTCACGTGGGTGACGTTGTCGGCGCGGACTTCGGCCCGACTGTAACCCCGCGTGGTCAAGAGGTCGGGCTGGTTGTACCACCACTGGGCGATACTGAGCTTGACCGCGACCCCGAACCGCACCGAGGCACTGCGGCTGGATGGCGCGGTGGCGAACGGCAAGGTTAGGTCGTTAATATTGCTGTTGCTATCCACCCCCACGATGGTCGTGGTGAACACCTGCCTTGCGCCGCGCGGGTCCAGCACGGTTAGTTGCACACTCTTTCCCAGCCATTGATTGTAAGCCGCCGCATCCGCCGGGTAGGAGCCGACAAGGTGCAGGCTGTTGTACATACTCTGCGCCCCGATAATCACCCCCTCCTGATGCGCCTCATCGAAATCGTGACCAGCCAGCATGGTAAGCTGGCCGCCCAATAGGGGGTTGAAGCGCGGGGTCGCGCTGCCAAATGAGGAGATAGATGCGGACACCCCATTTACGCTGATATTCATCTCCGGTATCTGGCGGGGGATGTCAACATCGGGGGTGACGCTGACCACGTTGGGGATTTGGTGTATTTGGGTAATTAGCTGGGGGTGAGTGGGCTGGCGGGGATATTGCTGGGGCTATCGCTATCGCTCGGGTATTTGGGGTTGACCAAGATAGTCTCAAAGCCCAGACCGTTGAGGCTGGAAGTGACCTGCTGCTCGGTGCCAATCCCCGCGCTGACCATGGTCACGATGGTGAGGATACCCACGAACACACCGACTGAGGTGAGCAGGGTCCGCACCTTGCGGCGGCGCAGGCTGGCTAGCGAGTTGCCCAGCATATCGGCGAATCTCATACTTGCACCTCCTGCATCTCTAGCGCAGCGGGGGTAATCAATTGCTCCCTTTTATCGGTCGCCGGGGCAGGGTTGACACTGATTGACACGATTTTGCCGTCGCGCAGGCGCACGATGCGGTCGGCATAGGCGGCCACGCTGGGGTCGTGCGTGACCACGATGAGGGTGAGGCCGCGCTCCTTGTTCAGGGTGCGTAGCAAGCTCATCACCTCCGCGCCGGTCGCGCTGTCGAGGTTGCCGGTCGGCTCATCGGCCAGCAGGATGGAGGGATTGTTGGCAAGGGCACGGGCGATTGCCACCCGCTGCTGTTCGCCACCCGACAGCGCGTTGGGCAAGTGGTCGGTGCGATTGGCGAGGCCTACTTGGGTCAGCAACTCGCGGGCGCGGGTGCGACGGGCCGCCGGTCGTTCGCCCACTAGCACCATCGGCATCTCCACATTCTCCAGCGCGGTGCGGGTGGGCAGCAGGTTGAAGCTCTGGAACACGAACCCCACCGTATGCTGGCGGTGCTGGTCGAGGACTTTGCGCTTGGCGGCGGCAAGGTTAACGCCATTCACCCAAACCTCCCCCTCAGTCGGGGTATCCAACCCGCCCAGCAGGTTGAGCAGGGTGGATTTGCCGCTGCCCGATGCCCCCACCAGTGCAACGAACTCGCCCGCCGCAATGTCGAGGCTCACCCCCGCCACCGCCTGTACCACGTTGGGGCCAACCCGATAGCGGCGGGTCAGGTTGACGAGGCGAATATGGGCTTTGTCTAGGCTAGTTTCGATCATCAAGCTCCATTATAAACTATTGGCTGCGCTACGATTTGCTCGCCACCCCGCCCCGATGAAGCCGCCGAGGCCGCCGATGATGACTCCCACGAATGGGCCAATCCAGAGGTGGTTAGTGAATGCCAGCAAGTTCTCGCTCAGGCCATAGACTACTGGGTCGCTCAGGCCACTACTACGGAATCCCGCCGCATCGCTAGGGTCGGCGATGAAGGTATTGGCCGCGAAGTGCGCGATGAAGAGCGATAGCAGCAGCCCGGCAAGGAAGGTAATAAGGCCGCTGACTATCCCGCTCCATAGGCCCGCCATTACCCCGCTCTCCGCCTGTCCCGTATGGTGGGCGGCCAGCAGTCCCACGCTGAAAGTGGCAACCACTACCGCGAGAATGGCTCCAAAATAGGCGAAGCGCACCCACGCAAGGCGATTATCGGCCAGATTGCCTACCAGTACCTCGATTATCCACAACCCACCCACCAATAGGCCGAAGCGCGTTCCCTGCATCAGCGTGTAGTCATCGCGCACTAGCCGGTGGCGAGTGCCGTACATCGCCGCCAGCCCATACCCAACGATGAGTATCACTAGCAACACCATATAGACAAGGCTACCGCCCGGCGTAGCGTTGACAATCGCGGGATTGCTAATCATGATGCCGACCACCAGTGCGACACCGAGGGCAAGGCCCGCAAACATGGCATAGCGTAGCCCCACCCAGCCGTTTTGCTTTGCCAACGCAACCATAACGCCTCTTTCATTGTTGAGCAGGGCGGATGCGATGCGCCCCTACGTCATCAGGCACAAATCTACCCGCAACTACGTAACTCCTACCAGATATTTGCCCTTCCAACTCCCGCCGCTAGTAAGTGGGGCTTTGGAGGTTGGAAACGAACATCGTTGCACCTCTCCGATGATTGGCTCACTGAATGTCGCGCCGCCTAATCAACACCCAGCAAGCAATCAGCGAGACTAGAGCAAAGGCCACTAGCACGATAGTCCACGCCATTGGGTTATCGTACTGTTTAGCATCGAACTGACCGGAAATTGACAGCGCATAGGCCGAGCCAACCGAGCCGGGGAAGTAGCCGATGTACTCACGCCCGCTGCCGAAGAAGTTGAGCAGCAGGCTGACGAAGGCGAACCCTACCCCCGTACCGCCCGCGATGAAGAAATTGTTGGTGAGCAACGAGACAAAGGCGAAGAATGGTATCAACGCTAGCAGCCAGCCCGTCTCCACCAGCAGCACTTGGGCGAAGCTGTCCATAAGCGGCACGTTCACGCCGAGGGCGAAGCCGACAAGGAAGGTGGTGGCGGCTAGTACCGCCATCTCCGCCATCACCCACAGGCTGATGAACAGCAGCTTGCCGAACAGGTACTGGCTGCGGGTCACGCCGCTGGTCAACACCCCCTTCAGGGTATTGAAGCGGCTCTCGTCAGTGAACGCCAGCCCCGCCAGCCCCCCCACCATTGCCGCGCCCAGCATCAACACGAAGAAGATGAGGCTGTTCTGCTCTAGCAGCAGCCACTGATATTTGCCGCTTTGTATCAGGTTGTCGCGCCGCAGCAGCAGACCCAACCCCATCAGCAAGGGAGCCATCGCGCCGATGAGCAGGCTAGCCAGCCAGATGCGGCTCCGCGCCGCTTTATAGCCCTCTACGCTAATCACTCTTGCGGTGTTCATTATTGCGCTCCTGTGAGTTGGAAGAATAGCTGCTCTAGGCTAGCCTGTCGCCGCACGATGCCGCCAATCGGGATGTCCGCTTGATGAGCAGCAAGGTTGAGGACTTCGGGGTCTCCACTGAAGCCCGCGATATGAACAGTGTTGCCCTCTTGTCGCACGTTGCCAGCGGGGGCGTGACGGGGCAGCCATGTGGTGAGGAACTTGCTCAGTAGCTCCGCCTGCGAACTCTGCAATTCTAGTTGGCCCTCGCTGGAACTCAGCACCTCCTGCAAGCGGCCTTCGCTGACCAACTTGCCCGCATTGATGATGCCAACATGGGTGGCAATCTGCTCCACCTCGTGCAGTAGGTGGCTGGACAGGAAGATGGTGAAGCCCTCGTCCTTCAGCCGCAGCAGCAGGTTGCGTACCTCGCTTATCCCCGCCGGGTCGAGGCCATTAGTCGGCTCGTCCAGCACCAGCAGCTTGGGGCGATGCAGCAGGGCAAGGGCGATGCCCAACCGCTGCTTCATCCCTAGCGAGTACGCGCCCACCGGCTTGCGGCCCGCGTCGGCCAAATCTACCAATTCGAGCAGTGTGCTAATGCGGGCGGGGTCGCGGTCGCCACGCAGCCGCTGGAACACGCGCAGGTTCTCCGCCCCGCTGAGGAAGGGATAGAAGCCGGGGGTCTCCACCATGCTGCCAACTTGGGCGTGAACGCGCTCCGCGTGGCTGCCCAGCGGCTTACCTTCAAACCAAACTCCGCCGCTATTGGGCCGCACGAGGCCGAGCATCATCCGAATGGTGGTGGTCTTGCCCGCCCCATTGGGGCCGAGGAAGGCGTAGATTTGGCCGGGCTGCACGCATAGGTCGAGGTGGTCAACCGCCGCCGCGCTGCCGTACTGCTTAGTCAGTTGCTTGAGTTCAAGCAGTGCATTCATATGCAAGCGTCTCCTTTCTGGCTATTTGAGCGACTCGGCCAGTTTCAGGGTTTCACTGATATTCAAGTTGCCGCTTATGCTGACCAGCAAGCCGCTGCGGTCGGTCCAGTAGAGTAGGGCGCGGGTCTCCACCCCATCGCTGCTGAAGCTAATCGCGGTGCCGTCCACCTCCCGCACCTTGACTGGGGAGGTGGCGATGTTGTTGCGCCCCGCCTTGTCCAGCGCGGCGGTCAAGTCTTGCTGCTGGAACTTCAGGTAGGCGGGGTCGTTGGCCGCCTCGGTAACATCGAACGCGGTGGTGTTGCCTTGAAAGTTGAGGAAAGTGACAACCCCGCTGATTGCACTACCCGCGCTGGGTATCGGCGATTGGCTCACCCCAATCAGGGTGGCGTTGTCCGGCAGGTAGGTGGGGACAAGTATCGCGTAACCCGCCTGCTGCTGCGCTTGGGGCAGGGTCATGTAGCGCGGCTTGGCATTGTCGAGGCTGATTACCTCGCTGCCGCTGGGCGGGGTGAACTGAAACTTGTCGGGGTCAATCGCCGCGTTGAACTGCGGATTGCTAGCCGTAACGCTGACTTGGCCGATAGATGCGCTATCGTACACCAGCTTGAGCGGCACGTTAAGCTCCTTGTCCACCCACATCGTGACCTTGCCATCGGTGAGCAGCGCGGCAAGGATGTGGTTGCCGCTGCCCAACGCACCCGGCTTGGCGGTTAGCTCAATCTTGTACGTATCGCGCCCGCTGACTTGCTCCTCCCCGATGCCCTTCACATCGCTGACCGCCAGTATCTTGTCTATCACCGGCTGCAAGCCCTGCATCAACGCCTGTATCTGGGCTAGCGAGGTGTCGCTGGTATCCATGCTAGCGTTGTAGGCACGGTGCAACGCGGGGCTATACAGCCAAATCTTGTTCCCATCGTTGACCACCACGCTGCCTAGCAAATCCGCTGGCTTGAGATTGGCACTCTGGGCGCGAGGGGTGATTACCGCCGACATCGCCCCGCCCGCTTGGCTGAGTTGGTCTAGCCCATTGATGCTGACTTGCTTAATCTCGGCGCGGCCCAACAACGGCCTTTGCTGCCAGGCCTCGACCGTAATATCGCCCGTCACCGCCGGGCTGACCAATTGGATATGCACCTGTATGACGGCGTGGGCGGTGTCAATCTTCGCCACCGCCGTCTGCATATCGCGCACCACCTTCGCGCCGTCCACTGCGCTGCCATTGTCGCAAGCGGCGAGGCTGAACAGCAACAACATCGCCACCAGCCCGCTGATTTTCTTGGATATACTGCTCATGCTCTAAAACTCCCTTGTCTAGTTGCGCTACTCTCCCCCCAGCCCCGCCCGGTGGGAGGGGAGTAAGGCCCA
>JBBSEE010000105.1:0-7656 GCA_038239995.1 Chloroflexia bacterium
AGCGAAAGGTCATCACGGTCATAGGCATTTTCGGTTTCGTAGCTCTGCACCACGATAACCCCCAACACTTGGTCGCCCGATGTCATCGGCACACCCAGCCAGCTACGCGCCGGTTCGCCCACGTGTTCCCAACCCCGCTCGGCGGCGTAGCGGGCGGTGTCATAGTTGATGAGCAGCGGCTGGCGGCTTTCAATTACTTGGGTCATCAGCCCCGACCCCAGCTTGCGGGGGGCACGAGTGACCGCTCGCCCATGTTCGCGCACGAAGCGATACTGTATCTCCTGCCGCCGCTCCTCGTAGATGGTGATGAGGAAGTTGCGGGTACTCATCACCTGCGTGACTTGGTTGTAGATTAGCTGCAACAACTCATCAATCTGTAGCGAGGAGCCAATCTCCTTCGCCATTTGGTTGATGGTGGCAAGCTCGGCAATCTTGCGTTCGCGCTCCTCGAACAGCTTGGCGTTCTGAATGGCAATCGCCGCTTGGTTCGCCACACTGAGCAGGGTGCGGATGGTATCCTCATCGTAGTGATTAGGCTCGTAATCCTGCACCGATATAACCCCCATCACCTGATGCCCGACCACCATCGGCACTCCCGCCCACGCGCGGACGTGATGGGTGTCGTCGCCGAAGCGCATTTGCCCGTAGCGTTGTAGGTCAGGGGGAGGGTCGAGGACATCGTCAATGATGAGCGGCTTCTGTTGTTCGATAACCGCTGAGGTGAAACCCTGCCCCAGTGGTTGGGGCGCGACCTCCATACGGGTCTCGCCTTCGATAGCAAACGGCCATGTGGTGATATTGTTTTCCTCGTCGTAGATGCAGAGCATGAACACATCGAGGTCCACGAACTTCTTGATGTGTTCGTAGACGCTGACCGCCACCGCGTCCACGTGCATACTGGCGGTCATCGCGCGGGTTACCTCGTTGAGCGAGTTCAGTTCGCTGATGCGCTGCTTATATTGCTCGAACAGGCGGGCGTTTTCGATGGCGACGCTGGCTTGGCTGGCAACCGTGCCGAGGAACTGAAGGTCGTTTTCGGTGTATAGATTAGGGGTGTAGCTCTGCACCACCACGAGACCCAGCGTGCGGTTGCCAATGGTCAAAGGCACGCCCATCCACGAGTGACTAGATTTCCCCTTACCGAAGGTACTGGGGATGACCCCCGCTGGCAACTGGGCGAGGTCGGAGACATCGCCCAACATCAACGGTTGCCGCTGATGCACCATATAGCCGCTGAGGGATTGGCCCAACGGGAAGCTGATCCCTTCATCGTTGACCACATCCTCATCCACCCACACGGGGCAGAAGCCTACATCCTGCTTCTCGTTATAGAGCATCACATAGAAGGCATCGAGGGGGAAGGCGTTCTTGATGCTTTCGTAGATGGTGCGGCCAATCTGGGTTACGTTCTGCTGAGAGGTGAGTTCGCGGCCCAAATCGTTCAGAGCGGCAAGCTCGTTGATACGCCGCTGGTTGCGCTGGAACAGTTGCGCGTTCTGGAGCGCGACCACCGTCTGCCCCGCAAGGGTGCCAAGTAGCGGTATCTGCTCCTCATTGAACGCGCCCACCGCGTAGCTTTGAATCGCCAGCACCCCGATTAGCTGGCCGCCGCTCATCAGCGGCACACCCAACCATGAGCGGGTGAGCTTGCCAGTGCTAGCCCCGAACACATAGTTGACGAGGGCGGGGTCCACTTCCTGTGGGTTAGCTATATCCTTAATCAATACCGGCTGGCGGGTAGCGACCACGCGGCTGGTAATGCCGGTCTTGGCCGACAGGGTGAGGGCGGGGTCGCGCTCCGCCCCGCGCTCCCGTGAGTAGATAATCTCAATCTGCTGGTTCGGCTCATCGAAGAAGCCGACAAACAGCGCGTCGTTATCGAACAGCCGCTGAGTTTGCTGGTAGAGCAGTTCGCAAATCTGGTCTATATCGAGGTTAGCGGTAATTTCGCGGGCGGTTTCGTTCAGCGAGTTCAACTCCACAATCCGCTGCTTGTACTGCTCAAACAGGCGGGCGTTCTCTAGGGCGACGCTGGCTTGGCTAGCCACCGTGCTGAGGAAGCGCACATCATTGGCGGTGTACATATCGGGGGTGTAGCTTTGCACCGCAATCAGCCCCAACACGCGGTTGCCAATCAGCATCGGCACGCCCACCCACGAGCGGCAGGGGGTGGCTTTGCCGAACTGCACCGGCGCGTTGCCGGGGGGCAGCTTCGCACGGTCACGTAGGTCGGCGATGAGCAAGGGCTTACGCTCCTTGATCACATAGCTGCTCAACGAGCCAGTCATGGGGAAGCGGGCATCGTCCCCCACAATCTCGCCCTCCTCTACCATGAGGGGGCAAACCCCTATATCGTTGGCTTCATCGTAGATGGTGACGAAGAAGCTATCGAGGGGGAAGGAGTTCTTGATGTTGTCGTAGATGGTGCGACAGATTTGCTTGACTTCCAGTTGGGAGGTGAGTTCGTGGCCTAGTTCGCCGAGAGTGCCTAGCTCGGTAATACGCTGTTGGTTGCGCTGGAACAGTTGCGCGTTCTGGAGCGCGACCGCCGCTTGGCTGGCAAGGGTACTGAGTAGCGGTATTTGCTCCTCGCGGAACGCGCCTATCTTGTAGCTCTGCACGTTGATGTAGCCAATCACCTCGTCGCCGCGCATCAGCGGCACGCCGAGGTAGGCATGAGCGGATTGGGTCTTGCTCGCCCCCAGCCGCTGCCCGACAATCGCGGGGTCAATCTCGTTGGGGTCGCCCGCATCCCTGACTAGCAAGGGCTGGCGGCTAGTAATCATTTGCGAACTCAGGCCTTGACCGAGGGGGAAGGTGAGATGCTCGTCGCGGCCTGCGGGGTTGCTGCGTTCACGCGAGTAGATGAGGTCAATTATCTGCCGTTCGGCATCGTAGAGGCCGACAGCTAGGGTGTCGTTGTCGAACAGCCGCTGGCTCTGCTGGTAGAGCAGTTCGCAAACTTGGTCCACATCGAGGTTGGCGGTAATCTCGCGGGCGGCCTCGTTGATGAGGGCGAGTTCATTGATACGCTGCTGGTTCTGGGCGAAGGAGCGGGCGTTCTGCACCGCAATGGCAAGTTGGTTGGCGACGGTGGTTAGCAGTTGGAGTTGGTCATGGTTGTAAGTACCCTTATCGCCGTATTGCACCGACACGATGCCAATGGCGCGGCCACCCTCCATCAGGGGGGCACCCATCCAGCTATGTACCAACCCCTCACCTTCCAGAAGTATCGGCTCGCCGATGCCGTCAGGCATATGTTCGCGGTCTAGCACATCGTCGAGCAGCAATGGCTTGTGGTTCTTGATTACCCATGCTGCGGGGCCATTGCCCAGCGGGATGTTACTCGAGCTATCCACTTCACCCTCGTTGTAGACGTAGCCAAACTCCAACTGATGCGTGGCGGGGTCGTAGAAGCCGAGCAAGAACACATCTAGGGGCAGCAATTGCTGAAGGCGGGTGCGGGCGATGCTGCCAATCTCGCTCAAGTCGAGGCTGGCAGTCAGTTCGCGGCCCAGTTCGGTGAGGGCGGCCAGTTCGCTGATGCGCTGCTGGTTGCGGGCGAACAGGTCGGCGTTCTCCAGCGCGGTGGCAAACTGGATGGCGAAGGCAGTGAACAGGGTGGTCTGCTCGGTGGTGAAGGCGTGTGGCTGCTTATCCTCGACAATCAAGGCCCCCATCACCCGTTCGCCAGCGATGAGCGGCACCCCCAGCCACGCGCGGCTGACGCTATCGCCCGGCCATGGCTCCGGCTCTACCTGTAGCGGCCACTGGTTGGGGTCGAGCAGGTCGCCAATCAAGAGCGCACGGCGGTTCTTAATCACCGCGCCGGGCAGGCTATTGTGCAGTCCCGCGCTCCATTGTTCGCGGCCCTCGTGGTCGGCGTGGCGGTGGAACACCACCTTGACCTCATCACCCTTGCCCCGCAGGGCGACACTGAAGCCGTGCGCTCCCAGCAGCTTGATGACGCTGCTATAAGCCTGCTCATATAGCTCCTGCTCATCACGCACCGCCGACAGGCCGCTGCCCACCTCGTTCAACATTGCCAGTTCGCCAACCCGCTGCTGGTTGCGCTCGAACAGGCGGGCGTTCTGAATCGCGGTCGCTAGCTGATTGGCAATCGTAGTCAGCAATTGCTCGTCGCGCTTGCCGTAGCTGTCGCTGCCGTAGTGCTGGATTGCCAGCACCCCGATGATGTGTTCGCCCACCCGTAGCGGCACCCCCAGCCACGACATGGGAGAGGCTCCGCTGCCCGCGCTCAAGCCGTTGGACAACTCCTCGCGCTCACCTTGCTCATTGGTGACGCTGTTAATCAGCACGGTGTGGCCTTCTTTAAGCACCCGGTGACTGAGCGTGCCTTCCAGTGGCACCGGGGGGAAGCTATAGCGTTCGCCCTTATCAATCGCCAGCAGGGTAATCATCTGGTCGTCGCGCTGAAGGCCGACATGGAAGGCATCGGCGCGGATGATGCGGCGTATCTGGTTGTACACCGCTTCGCACATCGCGTCCAAATCGAGGCTGGCGGCCAACTCGCGCCCGATGTTACTGAGCGCGTCAAGCTCAAAGATGCGCTGCCGATAGCTACCGAACAGCCGCGCATTCTCCACCGCGCTGGCCGCTTGGTTGGCAAACACCTCCAACGCCTGCACCGAACTGAGGGTGGGGCGTTGGCGGTCAATGGGGTCATCTACGGAAATCTGGCCCAGCAGTTCGCCATTGGTGCTGTACATCGGCACAATCAGCAGGTCTTGGACTTGCCACTCGTTGGGGTCGCGCGGCTCGGTCTCGTCCATCAGTACCAAGGCGTTGACATCGGGGATTTCGCCGCTATTCTCGGTGGACACGAAGTAGGAGCGACCAATGCGGAAGCGTTCTTGGATATACTCCTCGGTCTCGCTCATGGGGGACAGCACCTTGCGGTATTCCTCGAACACTGCCAGCGGGATGCCGCTGCTCGCCACGCGGTGCATCACTATCTTGTTGCTCACCTCTTCGACGAGGCTGATGATGACGAAGCGATAACCCAGCGTGTCGGTAATCGCGTTGGCAACTTGGTCCATCACGTCGGCAATATCGCGGTCGGGGGTCAGCGAGTTGCCAATCTCCAACACTTGGTTCAATTGATTGGCGCGGGCGGCGAGGCGTTCGCCCTGCCTCACCTTCTCGGTATAGGTTTGGGCCACGCCGATGCCCGTCGCTGCCTGCCCCGCTAGGGCTTCCACGAAGTGCAGGTGTTCAAAGTCGAACCCGCTCGGTTTGTCGCTGCTCAGGTCAATCAGGCCGACCACTTCTTCCTCGTAGCGAATCGGCACTATCATCTCAGAGCGGACGCGGGGGGAGAGTTGCACATAGTTGGGGTCGTCGCGCACATCATACACCAGCAGCGGTTCGCCTATCTCCAACACGCGGGTCATAATCCCCTCACCGATGGGGAAGGGCTGCAAGATGCGGGTATCGGCATCGCTAAGGTCGCCCGCGGTAGCGCGTACCCGCATCACATTGGCGGGGCGGTCCACTTCGAGGATGGCGGCAATCAATGCCCCGGTGGCCTTCAGGGCCTCGTTGGCGACCATGCTGAAGATTTCCTCCACGTCGAGGGTGGAGTTAATCTCTTGGCTGATGCGTTGCAGGATGGTCAACTCCAACAGGCGGCGGGAGAGCCGCTCGTCGGTGCTTTCGTACAGCCGCGCGTTCTCCACCGCCACCGCCGCTTGGTTGGCGACGAGGCCGAGGATGTCGAGGTCGTGTTCGTCGTAGTTGTTCTCGTGGTCGGAGGATATTTCGATAGTACCACTCAGCCGCCCGCTGATAATCATCGGCACCCCGATATAGGAGCGCACCTTGCTGCCCCCCGCGATGCCGTATGCATCGCGCTCGGTCCAGTTGCGGACCATTAGCGGCTTTAGGTTGCGCCCTAGCCAGCTAGAGTAGTAATCCTCATCAAGGCCATACTCATCCTGTATCGAGTCCACTGCGTCCGCGCCATTGGTAATCTGCGACACTAGCACCCGCCGTTCGGGGTCATAAAGGGTGATTTCGCCCGCACGGTAATCAAGAATTGACTGCACACTGAGCAGAATCGAGCGCAGGGTGGCCTTCACATCGAGGCTGGCATTGATGCTGCTGCTAATCTCTTGCAGCAAGGCTAGCTCACGGTTGCGCCGCGTGGTCTCGGCGTGCAGCTTGGCGTTTTCGATGGCGGTGGCCGCCTGTTCGGCTACGTTGGTGAGCAGCCGTAGGTCATCGCTGCTGAAGGCATTCACCCGCATATTCACCAATTCCAACGTGCCGAGCAACTCATCGTTCTGGATGATGGGCAGGCCCACGAACGATTGCCACACCTTGCCGGGGGCAATCTCGGCGGTGACGGGCTTAATCTGCGACGCGGCCACATCCCCGACCAGCAGGGGTTGGCGGTGCTGGGCAATCCAGCCCGTGAGGCCCTCGCCTACCTTGTACACCTGCCCAGTGCTGATACCTTCGATGGAATTGCCGGTGATGCTTCGCACGCTGAGGGCATCACCATTCGGTTCGAGCAGGCAAATCTCCGCCGCATCGTAATCCACCAGCCGCCCCACTGAACGTATAATCCAATCCAAAGTCGCGGTTAGGTCGAGGCTACTATTAATCATCTGGCCGACTTCGCGCAGCATCAGGGCCTCGGCGGTCTTGCGCCCCGCTTCCTCTTGGAAGATGGAGTATTCGATGCTGTTGCCAATCTGATTAGCTACCGCTTGGAGCAACTCTTGCTCACCGGCGACGAACTGATGCACCTCATTATAGTGCAGGTCGAGTACGCCGAGGTTGCTCTTGCCACTGAGCAGCGGCAGGCTGTAGAGGGTTTGCACCCCCGCCGCCTTTAGCGCGGCAATCGCCTCGTCCAACCCTTGGGCGGTAGTGGGCGGTAGCACGTCAATGTCGGGTATCAGGGTGGGGGTGCGGGTCAGCCACGTGGTGCTGGTGGGGCTAGTGCCTAGTGCCTGCTTCAGCCACGCATCGGCCCCCTCGGTGCCGAACGGCGACCTAATGCTGGCCTCGGATAGTTCAGTCAGCACCTTATGATAGGCAGGGTCGAGGTTGTGGTGGCCGGATAGTTCGAGGTGATGCTGGTCGCCGCGCTCGGCCTGCATTGGGCTATCGCGCTCAATCGGGGGCACCACTCGCCACAGCGACACGCTGATGCCCAGTCGCGCCCCCACGATTTGGGTGGCACGGTTGCACAGCACATCAATATCGTTGATGGGGGTAAGTTCGGGGCCAATCTCAGCCAGCAGATGCAGCAGCGCGTCGTAGTGGGGGTCGGGGATGTGACTCATCCCCCCATTTTGGTGGGGGTGTAGGTGATGACCGTCGGTGGTAGACGCGGCGGCAACCGCGGGCAGGTGGCCGTTGCCATGCCCATCGGCGGGCATGGTCGGCTCGGTCGCCTCGTGTGCGCCATTGCTTTCGATGCTCACCTCATCGCCCGCCACCCCCTTGCCGTCGGTGGCCTGCTTCCGCTTGTGTCGCTTCGTCTCCATCGCCATTGACTTACTCCTGTTCCAACCTAACAACGCTCGATGTAGAATGCGCTACCTCCCACCGACCGCGCCCGCTGACGCGACTCGTTGGCGATCTCGCTAAGTTCGCGGATGTCGGTAAACGGCCCGTTGCAAT
>JBBSEE010000106.1:0-7655 GCA_038239995.1 Chloroflexia bacterium
ACACCGACCAACACGCCGGTGAATACTAGCACGCCCACCAACACGCCGACGAATACGCCGAGCAACACCCCGACCAACACCAACACACCGACCAACACGCCGGTGAATACTAGCACGCCCACCAACACGCCGACGAATACGCCGAGCAACACCCCGACCAACACCAACACGCCGACCAACACGCCGGTGAACACGAACACGCCTACCAACACGCCCACCAATACGCCGAGCAACACGCCCACCAGCACCCCCAGCAACACGAATACGCCAACGGTCACACCCACCGATTGCCCCAACCCGTTCGTGGACATCAATGGCAACACCTTCTACTTTGCCATCCACTATCTGTACTGTCGCGGGGTGGTCAATGGGATTGACGCAACTCACTTCAACCCCACTGGCACGGCCACTCGCGCTCAGTTCGCTAAGGTGGTGGTGCTGGGCTTTGGCATCGCGCCATACACGCCGACGGGTGCGCCCGACTTCACCGATGTGTCGCCCAGCTATTTCGCCTTCAGCTACATCGAGGCAGGCTTCCACGCCGGTATCCTCAACGGCTTCGACCCCACTACTTGCACTAACAATGGGGCCGTCTACCCTTGCTACCTACCTAACGCGGCCATCACGCGCGGGCAAGTCACCAAGCTGGTGGTCTCCGCTGCCCACTATGCACTAGTCACGCCGGTCGGTGGCGGGCAAACTTACTCCGATGTGCCACCCGCCAACGTGTTCTACCTGTACATCGAAACCGCCCACTACAAGAATGTGGTCAACGGCTACCCCGATGGCAGCTTCCATCCCAACGCCAACATTCAGCGCGACCAGATGTGCCAGATTGTGTATAAGGGGGTCACTACTCCTTAGCAATGAGGCATGAGGCATGAGTGGGGGTGCATCTTGCGGGATGCACCCCTGCTTTTTATCATTTATTATCCGCCGCCTGCCGATGAGCAGGGATGCGCTTCAGCAGGGCGCAATGAATCACGCCCCTACATGGCAATGGGCAATGTAGGGGCGTGATTGACCATACCCAGCCACCATTGACACCCGTAAAGCGGTCTGCTATGATTTTGGTGACGGGCGGCGTGCGCCCATCATCCGGAACAGGAGCAACAATGGCGATTGACCTCGACGTGGAGCAGGGGCGGCGCATCCCCCAGATTGATGACCTCGACAAGTTGCACGCGGTGATGCGCGGTTGCCGCCGCTGCGAGGTGGCGGGCTACCTTGAGCGGGCTGACCCCATGGCCTTCACCCCCATTGCCCGCCCCATCATGCTGGTGGGCCAAGCACCGGGGCTGCGGGCAGCGGCGGAGCGAATACCCTTCGCGGGGCAGGGTACTAACAGCAAGTTGACCGCGTGGTTCGCCGCCGCAGGCATCCCCCGCGACGAGGATTGGCGCAGCTATATGTACATCAGCGCAATTACCAAGTGCTATCCCGGTCGGTTGCCCGGCGCGGCGGGCGACCGCGTACCCACCCCCACCGAACAGAACCTGTGCCGCCCCTACCTACGGGCGCAACTTCGGCTGGTGCAACCTCGTATTATCATTATGGTGGGGCTGCTGGCGATACAGACCTTCTTGCTCCCCCTCGGCCTGAAGCGGAGCGCGATTACCCTGAACAACGTGGTGGGCGAGGGCTTCACCGACGCGGCGGGAGTGCGCTACCTCCCTCTCCCCCACCCCAGCGGCGTGAGCCGCTGGCTGAATAGTGCTGAGGCCCGCGCCAAAGTTGACCGTGCCTGCGCCCTGCTGAAAAGCTGGCGGGCTGAGGTTTGAGGTTTGAGGTTTGAGGTTTGAGGTTTGAGGGTAGTGATGAGTGAGGTTTATCAGATGGTGCAAGACTTGCAACAAGCGGCCAAACGACAGGGCAACGGATAGGTAAGGAAAGGAGCAGCAAGGATGTCATACAACGCAGGGTCAAACCCCCAGAGCGAACTGGATGCCAGCCGCTTCCTTGAGGCGGGGGAGCGGATTGTCTGGCAGGGGCAGCCGGGGCGCGGCGGGCTAGCAGCCAACCAGATGCAACTGGGGGGCTGGATTGTGATTGGGGTCGGCACTCTAGTACAGGTGATTTTCCTGATTGTCGGCCTCGTGCTGTCGAACGGCAGCGCAAGTCACACCACTGGCACGGTCTTCCTGTTCATTGTGCTGCTGCTGTTCGTCACCATGGACTTGACCGGCTTCATCCTCATCATCGTGGGGCGGAACACCCGCAACACCCTCCGCTACTGGTTGACTGAGCGGCAGGCGATTATCAGCAATGGGCCGCTAAGAGGCGGCTATCGCACGACGCTGATTGACCTCGCCGCAGTGGGGATGATTAAGGTGTACGAGTACCGCGATGGCAGCGGCACGATTGTGTTTGGCCGCAGCAGCAACTATCAATCCTCCGGCAGCTACGGCTACTACAATTTCTACGACCGCGACTACAGCTTCGGCCACATCGCCGACGTGATGAGCGTCTACCGCATGGTGCGGGCGGCGCAGGACGGCTTGCAGAAGGCGCAGGGCTGATAAGCGGGCCGCGCCTGCTTGCGCCAAACTTGACAGCGCGGCTGGGGTGGGGTATAATATGGTCAATCCAACACTTCTTGGAGGGAGATGGCTGCATAGCCATCGAGGAGCCTTTTAGAGGCTCCTTTTTTTATTGCACAAATATCCTTCCGATGTTGATGCCGTTGACTTGGTAGTATTTATCCGCAAGTATATGGATGATGTCAGGGGACAATCCCACAATTTGAGCAGGTAGATTGTTTGTCATAAGTATCTCCTGCTGGCTGGGATAAGCTAGCAAGTCAGCCGACTGCAAACCTACATCGTTGTTTGTCTTGGGCTTAATTTTGAGATGCTTACTTGTGAGTAGTCGTTGCAACCTATTGCTTTTAGCTCCTCTTTGCCATAGCCGCTCAAACTCCTTCTTTAGTTTTATGTCGGCTGTATTGCTTCGTGCTTCAGCCAATACATCGCCGACACTCCTAATCTCCTCAAGAAAGCTAGCATAGTGTTCAAGCAAAATAGCCAAACCGTAATGGTAAGGTTCGTAAGAGCGATTAGTATGCTTTTGATACCCCGCCACTTTGTCTATGCAGACTGTGATGAGAACAAATTTCCATGCTTTGAGCATAGCCAGCAATTCTTGGTTGAACGTTTGCCTAGTTTGGGGGTCAAGCAAAGGTTTGAAGATGCCGCTGCCGCGCTCCACTTCGCTGCGATGGAACACCAAATTACTTGAGCCAAAGTATTTTAGCTTAAGCTCATTCATTCCGCGCTCTATAATAGGCTCATAGGCAAGTTTGAGGAGAACACCTGTTAGGCTCAGATACTGATTGTTAGGGTGGTCGCTATGCCCCAAGCCGGGGTTGCCCACTTCATCAATGTACATTCGATAATCTGGTCGGGATGGCCGCATGGTAGTAGTACGCTCCGTGTTTAGCTTGGTTTGGAGATTGCGGGCGCATTATAGCACATCATAAAGGTGGCGAACACAAAAACACCCCCTGCAACGCGCAGGGGGTATCTTGGTGTCGGTCGGGGGGACAGGTTAGCCGAGGTCGGGGTCGTAGGTACGGCTAGCGAGGCCGGGGCTGGGTTGCAGGTTGGGCAGCGGCGGAGGAGGAACGGGTTGCACCAACTGCTCCTTGCCGCGGTCGGAGCGGGGCGGCAGGTTGAAGGTGGGGGTCGGTCGGGGGATGCCCTCGAACAAGGCCTCGAACTCTTCCTCCTCCAGCGTCTCCTTCTCAATCAGCACTTGGGCAATCTCAATCAGCTTGTCCTTGTGTACGGTGAGGATCGACTGAGCGCGGGCGTAGGCTTCGTCAATGATGCGGCGCACTTCCTTGTCAATCTCGTAGGCAATCTCGTCGGAGTAGTTGCGCTCCTCGCTGATGCTGCGACCGAGGAAGACCATCTCCTCCTTCTTGCCGAAGGCGACGGGGCCGAGCTTCTTGCTCATCCCATACTCCGTGACCATGCGGCGGGCCATGCCGGTGGCCTTCTCGATGTCGTTGCTGGGGCCGGTGGTGATTTCGTTGAAGATAATCTCCTCGGCCACGTGGCCGCCCATCGCAAAGGCGATATTGTCCTCGAACTGGCTCTTGGTCATGGTGTAATGCTCTTCGCTGGGCAGCACGCGGGTGTAGCCACCCATCATCCCCCGCGAAATGATGCTAATCTTGTGGACTGGGTCTACGTTGGGCAGCATCCGCGCCACGATAGCATGACCCAGTTCGTGATAGGCGGTAATCGCTTTCTCCCGCTCACTGATAACGCGGCTCTTGCGCTCCGGCCCGGCGATAACGCGGTCAATCGCTTCCTCAAGCTCGCTCATGCTGATGGTCTTGCGGTTGCGGCGGGCGGCAAGGATGGCCCCCTCGTTGACGAGGTTCTCTAGGTCGGCCCCGCTGAAGCCGGGGGTCTGCTTCGCCAGCACTTCGAGGCTGACCTGCTTCTCCAGCGGCTTGCCCCGCGAGTGAACTTCGAGGATGGCTTGGCGGCCCTTGATGTCAGGGCGGTCTAGCACCACTTGGCGGTCGAAGCGACCGGGGCGGAGCAGGGCGGGGTCAAGCACGTCGGGGCGGTTGGTGGCGGCAATCACAATCACGTTGGTGGAAGTATCAAAGCCGTCCATCTCCACCAGTATCTGGTTGAGGGTCTGCTCACGCTCATCGTGCGAGCCACCGAGACCCGCGCCGCGTTGCCGGCCCACCGCATCAATCTCATCTACGAACACGATGCAGGGGGCGTTGCGCTTGGCTTGGTCGAACAGGTCGCGCACGCGGCTTGCGCCCACGCCCACGAACATCTCCACGAACTCTGAGCCGCTGATGCTGAAGAAGGGTACGCCCGCTTCACCTGCCACCGCCTTAGAGAGCATCGTCTTACCCGTGCCCGGAGGGCCGACTAGCAGCACCCCGCGCGGGATACGTGCCCCCAGCGAGGCGAACTTGTCGGGGTACTTGAGGAACTCGACCACCTCGGCCAGTTCCTGCTTCGCTTCCTCCACCCCGGCCACGTCGGCGAAGGTAATGGAGGGCTTGTTGCCCATGAACATCCGCGCCCGGCTCTTGCCGAAGCTGAGGGCTTGGTTGTTGCTGCCCTGCGCCTGCCGCATCATGAAGAAGAACACCAGCACCAACAGGCCCATCGGGATGATGAAGGTAAGGGTGCTGAGGAGGCCACTCCACGGGCCGGGGGTGCGGACTTCGATGTTCGGTATCTTCTCCACCCCCGCCTTTTGCAGGTAGGTTTGCACCGACTCGGTGGTGCGCTCATATATCGCGCTCTGGGGTGTAGCACACTGCGGGTCGCTGACGAGGCAGACTTTCAGCGTATCGCTGTCTTGATAGTAGATTATCTTGGAAATCAGCCCCGACTTGGCCTCATCCACTACCTTGCTGATAGCGACTTGTTCACCATCGCTATGGCTGAGGAAGGTGAAGGCCACCGCCAGCAACACCACTAGTATCAGGATGTAGAGCAGGCTGTTCTTGAATAGCTTATTGTCACCCATGGGGTAAAACCTCCAGTGTAGGGCGGAGCGGGCATCGAGCGAGCGGTCGGGGAGCGCATGGCCGCGGCGGGACGTTCAGCGATTATCCTATCTGCCCTTATATATGTCACGTTCAACTGCTGCTGGCCGCGCCGACAATGAGTGCAGCCTAGACGCTATTATAACCGAATGTCCGCATCGCTGTCAAAGAAACGGACGCTTATGTGTGCCTATCGCCGCCCGCTCTAACCCGACTCTAACGCGCGGCAAGGTGCATACTAATTATACGCGCAAACAGGGGACAAGGTTCGTTAAAGCTGGATTAACAATTATGTATAACGGTGAACGGGGGCAAATTAGTGCGAGTAAAGCTCCGACTTCAGCACCCCCACGAACGGGAGGTTGCGATATAGCTGATTATAGTCCAGCCCATAGCCGACCACGAACGCATCGGGCACATCGAAGCCCAGATAGTCGAGTTGGGTATCCACGGTGCGACGGTCACGCTTGTTCAGCAGAGCGCACACCTTCAGGCTGGCGGGATTGCGCGAACGTAGGTTGTCCAGCATATAGCTGAGGGTGAGGCCGCTATCCACGATGTCCTCTACCACCACCACATCCTTGCCTTCGATGCTGGCATCGAGGTCCTTGACGATGCGGACGATACCGCTGCTTTCGGTGGACGCACCGTAGCTGGACACCGCCATGAAGTCAATGCTAATCGGCAGGGGGACGGCGCGGGCGAGGTCTACCATGAACATCAACGCCCCCTTCAGCACCCCGATGAAGATGATCTCGCGGGGCGAGGCCGCGTAGTCAGCGGTTAGCTGCGCCCCCAGTTCGCGCACCCGCTGCTGTAGCTCCGCCTCGGTAATCAGCACTTCCTGAATGTCGTCCAGCAAATTGTGGCTCATCTGCGCTCCTCAGTGGTGTTTTGGCCGCTATTGTACCCCATATTGCCCCCTGCTGCAAGCTGGCGGATAAGCTCTGATTGTTCACGAAACGCACGTGTAGCACGCGCTGGCTATCATCGTTGACCCGCGCTAGCTCGGACACCACCAGCCCCGCCACCCACAGCACCTGCTCGCCGCTTTGGTCGCTAGCCATGAGGATGGGCCAATTGGCCCGCAGGTGGGCGGGGACCTTAGCATCTACCATTATATCCTGCAAGCTCTTGCGCTGCCCGTCGAGGCCGAGCGGGGCGATGTGGTCGCCCGCCACCCGCCCGCGCAGGGTGAAGGGTGGCGCGAAGCGGCTGACATCCAGATAGGCCTCATATTGGGCCACGCAGGCGGGTTCGGCGGGTGGGTTAGCCCAAGCGCACTCCACGCTCCAGCCGTGCGCCAAGCTCAAGCGGGCAGGCGGGTCAATGCTCATCGCGGCGGGGCTAGGCAGCAGGGGGACGCGGTGGCGGTCGAAGGCGCGGAGCCGCTCCTCCAACCCTTCGCGCAAGCCAATGATGAAGCCGTCCGGCTCCCTGAGCATCAGCAAGCCGTGCGGTAGGGTCATGCGGGCGCGGCTGGGGCCATCTGCGCCCACCGCCGCCTCGATATGCACCCGCTCTAGCCCCTCGACGTGGCCGATGAGGGTTAGCACCGCGCGGCGCAGGCAGTAGGGTTGCAGGGCAATGGGGGTGTCGCGCCACATCTCCCCATCGAAGCGCACCAGCCCATCGCCCACGCTGGCAAGCGCGGGCCAGCGGTCATCCACTTGGGCCTCGAAGTAATCGTACTCTGCCGCGTAGGTAAGCGAGGCCCGCCATAGGTTCTCCTTGAACTCACGGTTGTACGCTTCCAACGCGGGGATGAATTGGAGGCGCATCCGGTTGCGCTGGTAGCGAGGGTCGGCGTTGCTGCTATCGGTGCGCGGCTTCAGCCCCATCTGCTGGCAATATGCCTCGGTGTCCTTGCGCCACAAGGATAGCAGCGGACGCACCACGAACATCAGGGGGTTCTGCCCGCTGGCGGGATAATCGGCCTCTAGGGGGTCATCGAAATCGGGCACATCCGCCGCGGTCAGCCGAAAGATGGGGGCGACTGGCCGCATCCCCCGCAACCCTGCCAGCCCCGTGCCGCGCAGCCAGTGGATGGCGACGGTCTCCACTTGGTCATCGGCGGTGTGGCCGACCGCCACCCGCTCCGCCCCCACACTGCGGGCCACAT
>JBBSEE010000107.1:0-7638 GCA_038239995.1 Chloroflexia bacterium
ATGTGCAGGTGGCCGTGCTGGAGACGGCGCGGGGCGGCATCCTGCGCGAGGGGCTGGCCTTCGACCATGCCGACGTGGGGGTCATCACTAATGTGAGTGCCGACCATGTGGGCCTGCGCGGGGTGAACACAATAGACGAACTGGCGCGGGTGAAACGGGTGGTGATTGATGCGGTCAAGCCGGGCGGGGCGGCAGTGCTGAACGCGGACAACGAGTACACGGTGCAGATGATTGAGTTCGTGCCAGCGGGGGCACGGCTGATTATGTTTGGGCTGGATAAATCCGCCCCCCCCCTCGCCGCGCATCTGGACAAGGGGGGGGGGGCGATGTACCGTGAAGGTGACGCGCTAGTGCTGGGGCAGGGCCACGAGCGGCAGATAGTCACTACCCTCGACCGCGTGCCCATCAGCCTCGGTGGGTTGGCGGCCTACCAAATCAGCAACGCACTAGCTGCCGCGGCGGCGGCTTACGGCGCAGGGATACCGCTGCCCACCATCGCCGCGGGGCTAGCCAACTTCCGTACCGACACCAGACAATCGGGCGGGCGGTTCAATGTGTTCAAGCTGCACGGGGGCACGGTAATCTTGGACTACGTGCATAACGCGGCGGCGGTGCAGGCGATTGGCCCGATTATTGACGCGCTGCCCGCCCAACGGCGCATCATGGTGCCCATGTCCGCGGGCGACCGCCGCGACCAAGACATCCGCGACTATGGGGCGGAACTGGGCAAGCACTTCGACTACTTCGTGCTGAAGGATGCGCGTCATCGGCGGGGGCGCAGCGTGGGCGAGATGGCGGGGCTAATTGAGCAGGGGGTTCGCAGTACCGACCACATCCGCCCCCACACTATCGAAACCGTGCTGGACGACGATGAGGCCAACCGCCATGCGCTTGACCTTGTGGCCGAGGGCGACTTGCTGGTGATTTCCGACGACGAGTATGCCACCCTCGTGCGTCAAATCGAGGAGCGCGGCGGGAAGCCAGACGATTTTAGATTTTAGATTTTGGATTTTGGATTGGGGTTGCGGCGGGGTTGGGGGGGCCAGCTGATATAGGGGCGAATCGCATCCGCCCTGCCCAACTGCGTAACTCCTATAAAAAGAAGGGGAGACAAGCGGGGGTCTGGGGGGTTGACCCCCAGCGGCTGACCCACCACCATGCTAATTGCCACTAGGCAGGCGACCATGACCGCTTGCGACTAGCCAACCGCTGCTTCACCAGTTGGGGGTCAACCCCCCAAACCCCCACGAGTATCCTCCCCCTTGCGGCGAAGGCCGGGCGGGGTGGAGTGGTGGGTTGTCCTCGCAGCTAGGCCTCATCCAAATAGGAGTTACACCGATGGCGGTCATCGCTGCCCAATTTGGTAGGGACGGACGGTGGGTGACGCACGCGACACGCTCCCACCCCCAGCCCCTCCCGCCCGGAGGGGAGATTGCTCCCACCCCCCACCCCTCCCGCCGGGAGGGGAGTTTACATCTTCACCATGAACGCCTCCAGCACCCAGACGATGAGCGGGGCATAGATGAGGGCGGGGAGGAAGTTGGCGACCGGCAGGCTCTTGATATTGAGCAGGCGTAGCCCCACCCCCAACACGATTAGCCCACCCACGGCGGTCATCTCGTTTATCTGCGCGATGTCCAGCAGGTTGGCCCCCACGATTGCGGCGGCGAGGCTGATACCCCCTTGCACCACAAAGATAGTTCCCACCGTGAACAGCACCCCATAGCCGAGGCTGGCGGCGAAGGCGATGGCCGCGAACCCATCTAGCGCGGACTTCAGGGCGAGGGCCTGCATATCGTGGCCGGGCAAGCCGTTCTGAATCGAGCCGAGGATGGTGAGCGGGCCGACGCAGAAGACGAGGCTGCTGGTGACGAACGCTTGGCTGATGGTGGCGAGGCCGCGCAACGGCGGCTGCCCCTCCTCGATAGTATCATCCCGCCCCATGCGGCGGGTCATGCTTGATTGGATACGGCTGCCCAATTGCTCCAGCCGCCGCTCCAAACCGAGGGCTTCGCCGGTCAACGCCCCCAGCATCAGCCCGCCGAGGTCAATCAGCGGGTTGGTCGTCTTCAGCATCATCTGGATGGCGAACAGCAGGGTGGTGAGACCGAGGCTTTGCAAGATGATGCTCTGGTAACGCTCCGGCAGGCGGTTGCCCAGCAGCGTGCCAATCGTCCCCCCCACCAGCACGGTCGCCATGTTCAGCAAAGTACCGCTAATAATCAAGGTTGTACATCCCCCATGGTATGCGATTTTGGATTTTGGATTTTGGATTGGGGCTACGCGCTTTAGGTGGGCAAGGGGCACCCGCCCCTACAGGTTGCCCGCCCCTTTGCTGCAAGGTGATACTACGCGCCTATTATACGCCATACACAACAAAGGCGCACGCCCATTACTAGCGGGTGCGCCCTAAAACCCTATCAAGTTCGCCTAATGCTGGCCGTGATGGTCCCAAACCCCCCCCGGCAGGCCGTGAGTACGCACATCGGGGGCGAGCATCGGTTCAAGCAGCCGCTGCATAGTCATCACGTGGCTACAAGTATCGTGACCATGTTCAAAGTAATCGCAGTCGCAATTCCACTTGCCGTCGCGCAGGCCGATGTGGTGGATGTCGTTCTCGCCGCGAAAGTCCACGTTCAGTTCGGTGATGTTGGCGCGGTCCGGCTCCTCTTGGTAACGCTTCGCCTTCTCAATCTTCCCGACTAGGCTGGAATACATCTGGCACCTCCTCAGGGGCTAACTATGAATAGGTGAATAAACAAACTGACCGACTCGTGCGCGTTCGCGCATCATGTCGGCCAGCGGTCATACTGATATAGCCTCTTGCAAGCATAGGATTCGCATGGGTCGCTTCACCTCGCGTCGTAGTGGCAAAAGCGGTTATCGGTCGCTCTGTCTCGGTGACAACGATTCTAGCATACCCCGGCACATGAGTCAAGATTGTGCAAATTGTCGCAAACAAGGGGGATTAGTCGGCCTCGGCCAGCTTGGATAGCACGTGGATGCCCGCATCAATCTCGGCGGGGGTGAGCAGGTCGGCAAGGTGGCGGTTCATCTCCTCGCTGACCGGCCTGATGCGCTCGGCGAAGTTGCGCCCGGTGTGGGTAAGCTCGACCACGGTGACGCGGCGGTCGTGAGCCGCCTCATGGCGGAGCAGCAGCCCCTCGCGCACCATCCGCTCGATGAGCCGACTGACGTTCCCACTGTGGCAGACCAGTTGGGCGGCTAGCTCCTTCATCGGCAGGGGGCCGAACTCAGCCAGCTTGAGCAGCACCTCAGCCTGCACTGGCCCCAGCCCGAAGTCGCGTAGCATCGCGCTGTAGGTGTAGCTGCCATCGCGCTGGGCCTTGAGCAGCAGCCAGCGTAGGGTGGCGGCTTTCTCGTTGGGGTGGTGTTTGTTCAGTATCATGTAATCATTTTACACGATAATCATTATTATGTCAACCCCTTACATTATCACATTTCCAATGCGCTCATCGTCGCGCTGGCAATCTGGCCCACACTGCGCCCAAACAGGGTGCGTTGGTCGCGGAGCAGGGGGCGCAGCGCGTCACGGTCAGCGGGCAGGCCGATATGGGCAAGGTGGGCCGCAGCGGTGGCGCAAATCATCGCATCCGCATCGGACAAGGCGTGGAGCATAGTGGGGTGGACTATTTCATGGGACAGGGCGGCGAGGGCGGCAATCGCGGCGCGGCGCACCACCAGACTCTCATCCCCCTCGGCAAGGCGGGCCAGCGAGGGGGCAGCCTGCCCATCGCCCAGCTTGCCCAGCGCAACAGCCGCCGCGACCCGCACCCATACATCGTCATCGCTGAGGGCGACAATCAGGGGGGCAAGGGCGAGGCGGTCGGCGATTTGGCCCAACCCCTCCGCCGCGCTTTGGCGCACGCTAGGGTTAGTATCGCGCAGCAAGGTGATGAGGGGGACGACCGCCGCTTGCGCCCGCATCAGGCCGAGAGTGGTGGCTATACTGCGCCGCACCAGTGGGTCGGGGTGATGCAAAGAACCGAGCAGCGCAGCCACCATATCGGGGTCGCCCATTTCACTCAACGCCTCGGCCACCGCCCATCGTACCGGCGCGTGTTCGTCGCGCAAGGCGGCCACCAGCGTGTCGCGCACCTTCGCGGCTAGTTGAGGAGCGGTATCGGCCAGCCGCAGCCCAGTAATCGCTTCGACCGCGCTCCAGCGGGTGGCCGCATCAGCGGTTAGCATCGCCAGCAGTTGGTCAACTAGCCCCGCTTGCCACGCAGCGAAGGCGGCCTCATCCGACCATGCGTCATTGCCAAGCTGATGCAGCAGATGCGCGGCCCGCCAGCGTACCAGCAGGCTGCTATCGCTTATCGCGGCGGTGAGCGCATCGAGGGTGAGGGGGTCATCATCTAGCGGCTGCGCGGCCAGCAACTCTATCGCCCGTTCGCGCACCGGGGGACGGGGACTCGCCAGCCTCGCCAGCAGGGTCGCGCGCGGGGATTGGCTGCGGGCGGCGACATCGAGCGCGGCTAGTTCATCGTCGAGGGTGAGCGGGCCGCTGTCCGATTCGGGTTGATGGGCGGCGCGGCGCAGGGGCAGCAGCAATATGAGGCTAACCATGTCCGCCTTACTTTCCCGCTACCCGCGCTTTCGCTTGCTTAATCCAGTCGGCAAACTCATCATCGTTGCGATTGATGCCGGTGGCTTGTAGCCGCTCCAAGCTGGTGTTCGCCAAATCCGCGTCGCTGTTGTACCCTGCCTCCTTGAGGATGCGGCTGAACACCGGACCGATGCCGTCTACCCACTCAAAGTTGTGTTCCTCGCCCGCTGGACCATTGGTCATGGGGGCCGTCGCTGCGGTCTGCGCGGTGTTTACCGCCCGCGCCGCCGCATCCGCATGAACCGCCTCGCGGTGGGTAACGGGGGATACCGCGCCATCGCCGCTATCCGCTTGCTTGCGAACCAGCGGGATCTCGACCACCTCGTCGTCGTTCAGTTCGTCGAAATCGTCTTCCTCTTGATTGAAGTAACGCCACACCCACATCAGCAGCAGACCAAACCCCGCGCCGATGATGAGGCGGGTGATGAACTTACCCATGCGTGAACCCCTCCTTGTCGGTGAATATTCGTCAGCCAATTATACCCTACTAGGCTGCACAATACAAGATGCGGGCCGCGTGCAGCAACGGGCCAAAGTTGGTATAATACCCTGTCCTAGCCGCCCGCTTCAAGTGGGGGAAGGATAGAACTTATCACATGGAGGCAACCAATTGAGCAGCATCCAACGCAGCACCACGATTGACGTGCCCGCCGCGAAGGTCAGCGTGTTCGTCAGCGACATCCGCAATGCGCCGTCCTACATCACCTCGATTGTCGCGACCAAGCAGCTAAACCCCCTAGCCAACGCGGGCCAGCCCACTATCGGCGCAAGCGCAACCTTTGCGATGCGCTTCATGGGGGGAGAGAGCGACCTGAGCTTGCGGCTAGACGAATACGACCCCGGCCCGCCCACGGTCATCACCCTTGTCAGCGATGAGCAGAACGCAGTGGTGAAGCTAGCCGTCACCCCGTTGGGGGCGGATACTAGCAAGCTGGACGCATCTATCTCTGCGCCGGTGGCGGGGTTCATGCTGGAGATGATGTTCGGCAGTGCCCTCAGTGGTGGACTGGAGCAGGTCAAGCAGCTAATGGAGCAGGACGGCCAGCCAACGGATTGTTAACCTAAGTTTGGTGCCAGCGAAAAAGGAGAAAACTCGCGGGGGTCTGGGGGGGTGACCACCAGATGGTGACGGGACGTATGGCAGTTGGAAGCTAATCCCCTTGCCGCGCCGTCGCCCAATGAGCTTATTTGCTGGTCAGCCTCTGGGGGGGGCACCCCCCCACCCCCCCGCCCGGCCCCCCCCGCCCCCCCCCGCCCCCCCGCCCCCCCCCCCCCCCCCCCCCCCCCCCCCCCCCCCCCCGCGCTTTTCCCCTTACTTTCCGTTGGTACGCATCTTAGATGTTACGGATTTGGGGGCGTGGCAAGTAGATGTGTACCATGCCGTCCGATACTGGTATTGTTCCACGTGAAACAAAGCCCGATAAATACTTTAGGGGTGAACCGAAGTTTGCCCGTTGTTTCACGTGGAACACAACCGATATTGACCAAACTATGTTTCACGTGAAACAGAAGGGGAGAGGTTATGCGCGGGCGCGAGTTTGCGATGTTGTTCACACTGGGTGCGCTGTGGGGCGCATCGTTCCTGTTTATCAAGGTGGCGACCCTCGATGGGCTAAGTCCCTTCTTCATCGTCGCGTTGCGGCTGCTGCTCGGCACGCTGGGGCTGCTGGCGATTATCGCGGTCACCCGCAGCGACCTGCACCTTAGCGAGTGGAAGGGTGGCTGGCGACCTTTCCTCATCATCGGACTACTCAACGCTGCCCTGCCCTATGTGCTGCTCACGTGGGCGGAGAACTCGATTAGCAGCGGCCTCGCTTCGATTATCAATGCCACCACTCCGCTGTGGACTGTGTTGCTGGCGAACTATTGGCCGAACGGTGAACGGTTCACCAGCCAGAAGGTGATTGGCGTACTCATCGGCCTCGCGGGGGTGGCCCTTGCCGCCAGCAGCAACGTCAGCGGCGAACAGAAGCTGTGGGGCGTGCTGGCAGTGGTGGGGATGGCGGTTTGCTACGCGCTCTCCAACCAGTACATCCGCACCGCGTTCGTGGGTACGCCACCGCTGTTTCCTGCGATTGGGCAAGTGGCCGCCGGAACACTGCTGGTGCTGCCCTTCGCCCTGTTCAACCTGCCCAACCACTTCCCCTCGCTGGAGGCGACCGCCTCATTGCTGGCCCTCGGATTGCTCGGCACCGCGGTGGCCTTCTTCATATACTTCTGGCTGATTGCCCATGTCGGCCCCACTCGCACCTCGACAGTCACGTACCTGCTGCCGATGTATGGGCTATTCTACGGCGCGTTGTTCCTTAGCGAAAAGGGCAACTTTACGTGGAACGTGCTACTCGGCCTTGCGCTGGTGCTGCTCGGCATCGCGGTCACAGGTGGGGTGGTGCCCACGCTGGTACGGCGGCTGCGCGGTGTTCCACGTGAAACAGTCTAGCCAATGATAGTGGCACATGGACACAATGAATTGCGCCCCTACATGGAATTGGCGATGTAGGGGCGTGATTTATCACGCCCTGCCGACTTGGGCATGGCGATTGCCTTAACCCGCGTCAGTCATATATAATTAGGCTAATGTGCTAGCTCATTAGGGCGCGATAAATCTGCGCCCCTACATGGAATTGGCGATGTAGGGGCGTGATTTATCACGCCCTGCCGACTTGGGCATGGCGATTGCTTTACCCGCGTCGGTCATATATAATGGGGAAATGGCAGAGGCTGCACTGTTCCACGTGAAACAATCTCACGGAAGGGAGGGCAAGGGTGGAAGCGGACGCGAGGGCGATGTATGCCGATACCTTTATCTACGATTTGGAGAACAAGGACAAGATAGACGACATCGCCTTCTGGCGGCGGCTGGCCGAGCAATATCAGGCGAAGCGGGTGTTGGAGCTAGCCTGCGGCACGGGGCGCATCGCCATTCCCCTTGCCCGCTACCTCACCAGCGTCGGCGGGACGATTACTGGGGTGGACATCTCGGTGGACATGGTGCAAGTGGCGCAACG
>JBBSEE010000108.1:0-7609 GCA_038239995.1 Chloroflexia bacterium
AGAGGTCGAACCTTTGGGCGGTGGCTCTAGTTCCGGCCTTGCGATAATCAGCCGCCGCGCCCCGTCTATCACCGCGGTGGCAGCCATCTCGTCGAGGTAAGGGTGGTCATCGCTGTAGGCGATATACACGCGGTAACGCTTGCCAATCTTGTCCTGCAACTTCTGGGCGATGCGGGTATGGATGTGCCGCTGGGGACTCGCGCCTGCCTGCTGATAGTTGCGGCGGGCGCGGCGCATCGCAAAGGGGCGACGTAGCATCGGCGGGGTGCTCATCCCCTGCTCTTGTAGCCGCTCGTAGGCATGATTGAAGGGCAGGCTACGGTATTGGTCGGGTTCGCAGACCGCATAGTAGATAACGGCGGTGCGGGGCGGGCCACCGGGGTTGGTCGCCAGCCGTCCGGTGTTGAGGCTGATGTTGGGCAACTCGCTGCGTTCGCGGGTTGGTCGCCCCAGCAAATAATAGGTCGTCACCGTGTAGCCGAGGAAGAAGGCCAGCAGCAGGCTAATCAAGGCGGTCAGGGCGTTGACCCAGAGCAGGCCCGGCCCATTCAGGGCAATCAGCAGGGTGGCAATCCCCACCACTGCGGCAATCACGGTCATCAGGCCGAACAGACGGGTGTCGTGTTCGTTGTCGGCGATGAGATAGAAGACCATCATCGCCCCCGTCACCAGCCCGATGGCTACCGACATTCCCAGCCCTAGATTGAAATCCGTCATCGTCCCACCTCCCGGCTGTGCTGGCCTATATTATAGGGCAACCGCGCATCGCTGGCAAGCGGCGGGGTAGGCCAATACTGAACCATGTTGCCCTTTGCGGCGTATATCACGTATAATGGGGAAAAGTTGGGCATCGCGCGTCGGTTGGCGCGTGAGAAGCAGAGGGGAGCTAAGAATGTCAACCATAGATAACAGCAAGTCGGTGCGGGTCAGCTATAACACGCCTCTAGTCGCCACTATCGCCGCCAGCTTGGTGCTGCTGCTGGTGGTCATCTTCCTCGCCGCGATTGGCCTCGGCAACACCATCACCCTGATACATCAAGAGGATGGCCTATCCGCCGCTTTCTGCGGGGTTGTCACCCTTGTGTTGCTGGTGGGGGTCGCCTTCTTCGCCACCGCGGTCATCAAGGGGGTGCGCGACTTGTTCACCCCCCTGCAACTCAGCACTGGCCTGATTGTGGAACTGACCGCCCGCGCCCAACGCGGCGGGGGGGCATACTGGGTGATGATTGACCCCGACTTGGAGGCGGAAACCCCCGCCCCGGTCGGTCATTATATCCCCCTATCCGAGTCGCCCGCGCTGGGGCTGGACCATACCCGCCGCGTGTTCGGGGTGCCCAGCAATACTGACCCCGCCCCTGAACCAGAGCCGGAGCCAGAGCCGGACCTAGATGCTATCCTGCGCGGCGACAAGGGCCACCTGCTGCGCTTCCGTGTGGACAAGCCGGTGCATCAATCGCTCCGCCTCGACGAACGCGTCAGCATCGCCCACTCTCGCTACCTCCAGCACGTCTATTATGTGCAGCAGTGGCAGGGCAACAGTTCGGTGGTGCTGCAAAACCGCTCACTGCTGTAGGGAATGAAGAAGGAGCCACTAAACCTAAGCCCCCAGCGGGGGTTTGGGGGAGGAATGCTGAACAGCCCTCAACACTGCCCCGCCTTCAACGTAAAAGCCCCCAGCGGGGGTTTGGGGGAGGAATGCTGACCAGCTATTACGCTCATCGAACGTGAAAAGCAGCCAGCGGACTCGAAAGCGGACAAACGGACAACGATAAGGCGGGGCAAGCGGCGCGGTTGCGATGCGCGTGGAGGCGGGTCACGCGGGCGCGATAAATCTGCGCCCCTACGTTGCCTCATTCGTTTATTCGTTTTTACGCATTCGTTGGCTGCTTTTCGCTACCGCCGGGCCAAACAGTTAGTCAGCCTTCCTCCCCCCACCCCCGCTGGGGGCTTTTTGCTTTGAGGGCAGTTTGGCCTTCCTCCCCCCAACCCCCGCTGGGGGCTTATTTTTTCAGCACTCACACCTCAAACCTTTACTGCGGGCCGAGGGCGGCGGGGTCGTAGGTGTTGGCGTAGTCCCACAGCATCCAGCCTGAAGTGCCGAAGCTGGCGGCGGCATCGGTCTGGGCCTTAATCTCTGTGGGGCCATAGGTAATCTTGTTCGAGTCGAACCCCTGTAGCCACGGGCGCAGCTTGGCGTGCTTGGTGGCGAGGCGGGGCACCCCCTTCTTCAGCACACGGGTGACGATTTCGCCGGGGTGTGCGTCGGGGACATCGAAGCCGAAGAAGCCCTTGCCGAACGATGAAGGGTAGAGGGTGGGGCAAAGGTAGTCGGCGTAATCGGCCATCAGGTCGAAGTCGAGGCCACCGCCGCCGTCACCGCTCGCCATCGGGGTGAGGCCGTACATATCCGCCCCCACCATCCCGCCGAGGGGGGCGAGGGCCGCCTGCGCCCGCAGCAAGAAGTCCTGCACCGCCTTGCTCTGCTCCTTGCCGTTGGCAGCAGGGAAGCTCATGTCCGCCCCGCCGGGGGGGAAACTCAGCGCATCGAACTGCACCTCATCGAACCCGCGTGACACCAACTCCTTAGCGATCGCCAGATTATAGTCCACCGCCTGCTGATTATAGGGGTCGAGCCAACGGTCGCCGTTCGCGTCGGTCCACGCCGCGTGTTTGGCCGCACTCTGTATCGCCCAATCGGGGTGGGCGGCGGTGGCGGGGTTGTCCCAGAAGGTGACGATACGGGCAATCGCGTATATCTGGTGTTGCTTCAGGGTCGCCAGCATCGCGTCGAGGTCGCCAATTGTCGCCTTCATCGCCCCGCTCTGCTGCACCGCCGCGAGGTGGCTATCGTACAGCACCCAACCGGCATCGCCCTTTACTTCGATGACGAAGGCGTTCACCCCCGTCTTGTCCGCGATGTCCAGCAGTTGGTCGAAGCTGCCGGGGGTGGCAACCGTGTCCGCCCGCACATATACCGCCCGCGCTTGGAAGGGGGTGAGCTTGACCGTGAGGGTGGAGGTGGCGGCAAAGGTGGTGGTCATCACTTGGTAGCCGGGGGCTTTGACCAGTATCTCGCGGGTGGGGTCGAGGTCGCCTAGTGGCAGGAAGATGGCCCCGTCCTTGCCGGTCACGCTGCTGATGAGTGCGCCGCTGTTCACCGTCTCGCTCAGGCTGCGGGCGGCGGCCATCTGCTCCGGGCTGCCCACCAGCACGAAGGCGGAAGGAATCGGCTGCCCATTGCTGGCATCCACAATTTGGCCGCGCAGAGCGGTGGGGTGCAGCTTGCGGTCGAAGGCGGCGGAGCCAACCGCGTCGGCTAGCACCATCGTCTGGCTGATGTAGCCATCCATTGCGATGATGATGCGTGAGTCAGGGGGTAGGTTGCGGAGGGTGTATGCGCCATTGGTGTCGGTGGTGGCGGTCAGGGTAATGGTATGGCGGAGGAAGGGGATGGGGTTGGTATCGGTGGTCGGTTGGCTGGTCTCCACCCGCAGCGATGCGCCCGCAATCGGTTGCCCGCTATACGCATCGCTGAGGTGGCCGCTGGTGAAGTGTTCGGGGATGAACTGGTAGTAGCCAATCCCCAGCAATGCGCCGAGGGCGATGAGGAAGTAGGCAAGGAAGTGCGGCCCTTCGCTCTGTCGCTCATCTTCGTATACCCAACTCGGTCGCGGCATCGCTGCCCCCCTTTGGGGGAGTTATGAGTTTTGAGTTATGAGTTTTGAGTTATCGGGTGATAACATTCATCGCCCGGTGCGTAGAAGGGGAAATATTATTCGCCCTATGGGGGTGCATAACTCTCAGCTATAGCTTTGATACGCATCCCAGAAACTCAAAACTCAAAACTCAAAACTCATAACTATTTTTTAGGGTCGAAGGCATCGGGGTACTGGTAGTAGTTGGAAGCATCCCACATCATCCAGCCCCACGTGCCGGTGTCGGCGGCGGCTTTGGTTTGCAGCCGAATCACGTCGCTGGTGTAGTTGAGGGTGCCGTTCATGGTGAAGTATTGCAGCCACGGGCGGTACTTGGCGGGGTTGTCGCCGGTGCGGGCCAGCCGCTGCATCGCGTACACCCCGCTCTGGTGGATGATTTCGTAGGGGTGGTCGTTGGGTAGCTGGAAGCCTTGCTCGCCCACGCTGAAGTGCGAGGGGTAAATCATCGGCGAGACGTAGTCGAGGTGCTTGATGACGTACTCCCATATCTGTCCGATGTTGCGGTTAATCGGGCCTTCCGGCTGGTCGGGCCACAGGATGTAGCCGAACACGTCGCCGCTGAGGAAGGTATCGGTGTAGCGGGTAAGCTCATAGGCTTGGCTGACAAAGCTCTCTACATATTCCGCCTTCTTCTGCCAGGGGATATTGTTGCCGTTGCCCGCTTGGAAGATAGGCGCACCTTGCGCCTCCGGTGTATCCGACAAGAAGCGCATATAGTCTAGCTGCACCTCATCGAAGCCTAGCCCCTTGACCTCGTTGATGATGGTAAGGATGTGGGCCACCGAGTCGGGGTTGGTGGGGTCGAGCCAGAGTTGGCCGAGGCCGCCCTTAATCGGGTTGCCGGTGATGCTGCTCTTGACCGCAAGGTCGGGCCGCCGCGACACCAGCCCCGGCTCCACGAAGCAGACCACGCGGGCGATGACGTAGAGGTGATGCTCCTGTTGCAGCTTCTTGACGAAGCCGGGCAGGTCGTCGAAGTATTTGGCTTGCCCCACCTCTTTTGCCAGCGGGATGTGGCTATCGTAGACCAACGCGATACTGCCATTGTCCTGTACGTTCAGCACAATCGCGTTCACATCCTTGCTGTCAATCATCTTCAGGCTCTTATCCATCAGGTCGGCACTTGCCGCCCACTCGGCGGTGTAGTACAGGCCGTGAACGTGAAACTGCTTGAGCGCAACATCCTTGACCATCTCATGTTGGGTGGGGATTTTGGCTAGCTCGTAGCCCGCATACTTGAAGTGCAGGGTGGGATTGGGCGGCACGTCGCGCAGGGTATAGTTGCCGTTCGCGTCGGTAAAGGTAATCAGGTTGCTGGTGGTAATCGGCTGTTGCAGCAGGGTGGCAGGCGGCGGCGGGGTGGGCGACGGGGTGGCGGTGGGCGGCGGCGGCGGGGTGAAGGTGGGGGCACCGGGGCGGCACTAGGGATGAGGTACAGGTTTACCACCCAGCCCTTGTCCGCGCGGTCGTCGGTGGTCTGCACCGGCACCCACGTCAGGTTGTCGGCCTGCTGATTCGCGCCGGTAACGCGCAGGGTAGTGCCTTCGGGCAGCAGCCGAATGTGGGTCGCCCCCCGATGCGGCGCATCCGCCATCCACAGCCCATCGGTGTCGGTGCCATACACACGCACGTAGCTGGGGGTAGTATTGGTGGTCGGGGTGGTGTCGGTCAGCATCAGCGGGGCGGCCAGCGGTCGGCTGCCGTAGTCGTAGGAGCTAGTCATGGTTGCGGTCGCGGTCATCGGGGTGGTAGGGGCGGTACTGGCATCGCCGGGGTAAGCCCGCACCATCACGTTGACCAGCGGCTTGCCGGTGGTCGCGTCGATGACGTGGCCGTGTATCGTGTTCGGCATCAGGCTGACCGTGTTGGGGCCGGGGTTGAACTTGCTGAGGGTTGCCTGCACGTAGCCGTCCGCGCTAATCGTGGCGGTAGCATCGGTGGCAAGGTTGTCGAAGCTGTACTGCCCCTGCGCGTCGGTAGTGGCGGCGATTGGCCCGCCGCTCTGTTGCACCGCGATGCTGGCGTTGGCGACCGGGGTGCCGTCCCATGCGTTGTTCACCGTCACGCTCACCTTTGTCGGTATCGGCGTAGCGGTGGGCGGGATGGCGGTATCTGTCGGCGGGTTGGCGGGGCTGGTGGCAGTATCTGTCGGCGGGTTGGCGGGGCTGGTGGCGGTACTGCTATCGGTGGGGGCGGTGCTGCCCGTCACCGGGGTGTTAACTGGGGTGGGGTTCTTAATCGTGACGGTGGGGGTGCCGCCGAACATATCGCAGCCGGACAAGACCAGCGCGAATGTTAGCAAGGTGGCGGCCAGCCGCGCGGCGCGGCCTAGATGCTTGTTCTGCACTCCTACTCCTTTGGCTAGCGACGATGGCCCATCGCTGGGGGCTAAAATATGGCTTAGTGAGACGAGGGCTAGTTAGTCTCCCCTCCCGCCGGGAGGGGCTGGGGGTGGGTCTGCGCCCCCAGTCAACATCTCTGGGTTGGGTACTAGATAGTTACCCGCGTTCGCCCCATATTATCCGATATGGGGGCGAACCATGTCAAGCGCGTCCTCATTAGTTATGATGCGCTGAAGCGGCGGTTTTGGATTGCTTTGGCTATCCCTTCATGGCGAAAGGGATAACTTGCGCTCAAGCGCACCTTGCGGTTATAATTGCATATCTGATATTGTGCATTGTTCAAGGGCTATCCCCCGCGCAAGGGGGTTGGGGGTTTGATTATCTTTGGCGAAACCGAACCGCAACGAACGCTATGACCGCCTTGCCGCGGAGCAAGGGACGATTATTAAGGACTGGGGCGGCAAGATTAGCGTCGCCCTTGTGTTCCCCAATACCTACTACGTGGCGATGTCCAGCCTTGGCTACCAAGCGGTGTATAGCCTGATGAATGCGGAGCCGGATGTGGTCTGCGAACGGGTGGTGCTACCCGACATTGCCGAGCAGCAACCCGACGCACCTTTCCCCAAGCCGCTCTCGCTGGAGTCGGGTCGCCCGCTTACTGATTTCGATGTGGTGGCAGTCAGCGTCAGCTTCGAGCTTGATTACTTCAACATCGTGCGGATGCTCAATGCCGCCGGTATCCCCCTATTCAGCGAACAGCGCGACAACCGTCACCCCTTCCTGATGGTGGGCGGGGCGTGCGCGATTGACAACGCCGAGCCGATTGCCCCCTTCTTCGACCTCGTGGTGGTGGGCGAAGCGGAAGCGTTGTGGCCCACGATTATAGACACGATGCGCGAGGGGATACGGGGCGACCGTGAAGCGATGCGTGGGCAGATGGCCGCCTACCCCGGTCTGTACATCCCCGACTTTTATGACACATGGTACGCAGCGGACGGACGCTATGGCGGCATCCAGCCTAACTCCCGCCATCCCCGCCCCGACATTGCCCTGCCCATCTCGCGACAAGGGGCGCGTAACCTCAACGAGTTCGCCACCGTGAGCAAGGTGCTGACCCGCAACACCGAGTTCGGCGATGCTTACCTGATGGAGGTGGCACGGGGCTGCGCGAGGGGTTGCCGCTTCTGCCTTGCCGGGTTCGCCTTCCTGCCCCAGCGCGACCGCCATGTCCCCTTCCTGCTCGAACAGGCCAAAGAGGGGCTGAAGTACCGCGACAAGGTGGGGTTGGTGGGCGCGTCGGTGTCCGACTATCGCTACATTGACGAACTGGTGGTGGGGCTACGCAAGCTGGGGGCACGTATCAGCATCTCCTCGATGCGGGCGGATAGTATGACCCCTACGCTGGTGCAGGCGTTGGTGGATAGCGGGGCACGCACCCTCACCTTCGCTCCCGAAGCGGCCAGCGAACGCTTGCGGCGGGTGATCAACAAGCGGCTCAGTTACGACGAGGTGATGGGGGCGACCGACTTGCTGGGCAAAGCGGGGGCGCGG
>JBBSEE010000109.1:0-7565 GCA_038239995.1 Chloroflexia bacterium
CGGGTGGGCAGGCCGGGCGAGACCGTGGTGCAGCTTGCCAACCGCCTGCTGGTGCAATATGGCGGCTGGATGGGCTTGATGCGGGCCGACTTTGGCACCCTCAAGCGCGAGCGGGGGCTGGGCGAGGTCAAGGCCTGCGAGTTGCAAGCCGCGCTGGAGATTGGCCGTCGCCTGCTGCTGGCCGGGCCGGGCGAACGGATGCAAATCCGTACCCCCGCGGACATCGCCAACTGGCTGATGCTGGACATGGTGGGGTTGGAACAGGAGCATTTGCGCGTGGTGCTGCTCAACTCCAAGAACCAGATGATTAAGATGGTGGAGCTATATCGCGGCTCGCTGAACAAGAGTACCGTGCGCGTGGCCGAGTTGTTCAAGGACGCGGTGCGCGAGAACAGCGCGGCGGTAATCATCGTCCACAATCACCCCAGCGGCGACCCCGACCCCTCCCCAGAGGACATCCGCATGACCGCGATGGCGGTGGACGCGGGCCGCCTGCTAGAGATTGAGGTGCTAGACCACCTTATTATTGGGGAGCAACGCTACATTTCGATGAAGGAGCGGCGGCTCGGCTTCGTGCGTTGACCTTGTGCCTAGCTCCCCCTCGTGCTATAATAGGCGGGTATAGCAAAGGAGCAAGCAAATGGCGGATACTCCGACCTCGACCCGCGTACCCATCAACGCCCCCCCCCACCGCCGAGCGTGAGCGCATCCCGCAGCAGGCGATTGACGAGGTGGTGCACCAAATTGCCGCGCAGTTCAACCCCCATCTCATCATCCTGTTCGGCAGCTACGCCTACGGCAACCCCGGCCCCGATAGCGATGTTGACCTGCTGGTAGTGATGGATACCTCCTTGCGCGACATTGAACAGGCAATCCAGATAGATATGGCCCTGAACTACGATTTTGGCCTCGACCTGATTGTGCGAACCCCCGTTACTATCGTTCATCGCCTTGTGCTGGGCGATTTCTTCTTGAGGGAGATTATCCTGCGGGGTAGGCTGGTTTATGAACGCAATCACATCTGAGTGGGTCGCAAAAGGGGAACACCTCATTCTACCTTCTACCCTCTAAAATCATGCACATTGGCATCAACGCCCAGCTACTCTCCTTTCGCGCCAGCTACCGCCAAGCAGGGGTCAGCAAGTACATCTACGCGCTGCTAGAGCAGTACGCCGCCTTCGACCGCGCTAACCAGTACACCGTGTGGCTGCCGCCCGCGCCGCGCCCGCCCGACTTCGCCCGCGCCGCCAACATCCGCTTCGTCCCCGCCCGCCTCCCCACCGAAAAGCCCCAAGCCCGTATCCTGTGGGAGCAGACCGCCCTGCCCGTCGCCTCGCGCCGCGTAGATGTGCTGCACTGCCCCGTCAACGTCCGCCCCTTCGTCACCTTCTGCCCTACGGTCGTCACCATCCATGACCTCATCTACCTCGTCTACCCCGACAAGTATCTGCCCGCCAAGCGTCGCTACCTCACCGCGATTACCGGCTGGTCGGTGCGCCACGCCACGCGGGTGATTGCCGTGTCCGAGTCCACCAAGCGTGACCTCGTGCGGCTGTTGGGGACGGCGGAGGACAAGATTACGGTGGTACACAACGGGGTGGATGAGCGGTTTCGCCCCATCACCGACCCGCTGGCTATCGCCGCATTCAAGCGCAAGCACGACCTACCGCAGCGGTTCATCCTCTACGTGGGCACGCTGGAGCCGCGCAAGAACGTGGGGTTGCTTATCCGTGCCTACGCCCAGTTGCGCCAGCAGCCACAGTTCGCCGACTTGCGCCTTGTGATTGGCGGGGCCAAGGGCTGGCTGTACGATGACCTGTTCCGTGAGCAAGGGCTGGGTTTGAGCGAAGGTGACGTGCTGTTCCCCGGCTACCTCGCTGACGATGAGTTGCCATTGTGGTATAATAGCGCAAGTATCTTCGTCTACCCGTCACTATATGAGGGGTTCGGCCTGCCCGCCGCCGAGGCGATGGCGAGCGGTGTGCCGGTAATCGCCGCCCACACCAGCAGCCTACCCGAAGTGGTCGGCGATGGGGGTGTGCTGGTCGCCCCCGACGATGTGGCGGGACTGGCCGCCGCCGCCGCCCACATCCTCGATGACCCCGCCTACGCCGCCCAGCTTAGGGTGAAGGGCAGCCAGCGAGGAGCGCAGTTCTCGTGGCGAACGGCAGCCGAGCAGACCTTGCAGGTGTATGAAGTCGCCGCGAAAGGCGATAGAAGGTAATGTGCGATGATTGACCCCAACCTTGATGCCGCCGAACTGGTGAAGCAGGGGATACAAGCAACTAAGGAAGGGCGCACCGAAGAGGCGCAGGCCTACCTGATGGCGGCGGTGGAAGCCGATGAGCGTAATGAGACGGCGTGGCTGTGGCTGGGTGGGCTGATGCCCGAACTGGAAGACCAAATCGTCTGCCTAGAGAACGCCCTGCACCTCAACCCCAGCAACGAACCCGCCCGCCGCAAGCTGGAGAAGCTGCAAGCCAAGCGGGTTGCCTCGCCGCCCGCCTCGCCGCCGCCTGCCCCCGCCAGCACCGAAAACCTGTTCATGGACAGCCCCGCCGTCACTCGCACGGCGGGCGGTTCGCCCTTCGGTGCCCTGCCGTGGGACAACCCCGCGCCACCCGCCCCCGCCCGCTTGCCGTGGGACAACCCTGCACCCACCGCCCCCACCAGCTTGCCGTGGGACAACCCCGCCCCCGCGCGTAACCCCGGCCCGGTGGGCTGGGGGGATACTGCATCTGCGACATGGGGCAACCCTGGCCCCGCGGCATGGAGCGACACCACCACGATGAGCAACACCCCCAGCACTCCCAACCCTTTCAGCAGCAACCCAACCCCGGCGTATACCTCGCCGTTCGATAGCGGCGCGACCCCAGCGTATACCACCCCATTCGACAGCAGCGCGACCCCGGCGTATACCTCGCCATTCGTCACCCCGCCGAGCGCAATGCTCGACCCCGCGCCCGTCGCCGACGATGACGACCCCTTGATACCGCGCGTGATGAAGTATACTCCCGGCGGCCACCCCGAATTGCGGGAGCGAGAGCAGTGGCAACCCCCCACCTTTGGTGTACCCGCCTCTACCCTCCCCCCCGCCGCCCCCGAAGATGCGGGCTATCATCCCTACAACTACGTCGAGGATGCTACCGCCCCCAGCCACGACTCGCAACGCTTCGCCGCCAGCCAGTTCAGCAGCGGGTTCAACGTCCCCGATGCCGACCTCGAACAGGACGAGCGGCTAGAGTGTCCCTATTGCGGCTGGAAGACCCGCGCCGCCGATAGCATCTGCCCCAATTGCGGCGGCAACCTCTATATCAGCACCCGCGTGAACGAAAATCGCTCCCCCTCGCTCTGGATTTTGGTGTTCCTCTGGATTATCCGCGCGATATACTCTGGCATCTATTTGGGTGTCTCGCTGCTGCTGCTCAACTTCATCAACAACGCGATTCGCGGTATCCACGACCCCAAGTCTACCTTCGTGCTGCACGGCGACGTTACCGAGGCGATGCGGAACGCGACCGATTTCCTGATCATCTTCTACGGCGTGCAAGTTGGCGTGGCGGTGCTAATGGCGATTGGCTGCTTCCTGCGCCTGCGGGTGTTCTACTACCTAAGCATCGGGGTACTGGCCCTCACCGCCCTATCCACCCTGCTGGCCTTCGCCTTCGACCCCAGCAAGAGTCCCATCAGCCTGATCATCGGCATGGGCCTCGTGTTGCTGCAATACGTGATGCTGGTGCGAACCGAGGATGACTTCTTCCCCCAGAAGCAGCGCATCCTCGAACCGACCTATCACGGCGAGTCCAGCGCGATTGGCTTCTACAATCTAGGTATCAGCTATCAGAAGGCGGGCTTCTGGGCATTGGCGGCTAAGGCGTGGCGACGCGCGGCAGGGATGTCTCCCGCAGATGCGCGTATCCGCATCGCGCTGGCAACCGCCTACAATCGGATGAAGCGTTACGACCTCGCCGAGCATGAGCTAAAAGAGGCGTTGCGTTCGCAGCCGGAGGAGAGCCGCGCCCTCAACCTGATGGCCCTCGTGCAGTTCCGCCTCGGCAACCTCGATGCCGCCCGCCAGTACGTGGCCCAAGCCTTGCAGGTCAAGCCGGATGACCCTGACGCGCTTGCCAACCAGAAGCTGATTGAGCAGGAAGCCAAGAAGGGCGCGGCGGCAACCAGCACCCCGGCCCCTTCGGGCCGAGGCTAGGTGAGGCGATGACCACCAGACGCGAACCCCCCACAACTGAGCGTACCCACCCCGCCCGTGAGCCGGTCGCCGCCAACGAGCTTGACCTGATTAGCCACAGTGTGGAGCAGACGCGGCGCATCGCCTCCCGCCTTGCCACCCTGCTGCGCGATGGCGATGTGCTGCTGCTGGAGGGGCAACTGGGGGCGGGCAAGACCGCCTTCACGCAGGGGATTGCCGCTGGCCTCGGCATCCATGACTACGTAAACAGCCCCACCTTTGTCCTCGTCAATGAATACCCCGGCACTATCCCCCTCTACCACATTGACCTCTACCGCCTCGACGACCCCCGACAGGCGATTGACATCGGCATCGAAGATTACATCGGCGGCGACGGGGTCACGGTCATCGAATGGCCGGAGCGGGGCGGCGAGTTCATGCCTACCGAGCGGCTGCTGATTCGCCTCACCTATTTGAGCGAGACCAAGCGCACCATCCGCTTCAGTGCCACAGGCCGCCGCTATAGTGCCCTACTCGCCGAGTTCAAGCAGGAGGCGTTCGCATGACCATGTTGGCTATAGACACCGCCACTGACAACGCCAGCGTCGCGCTATACGATGCCAGCGGAGTAGTCGCGGAGCAGACGTGGCGGGCGCACCGCGAGCAGACCGCCCAGCTAGTGCCGGTGATACAGGGACTGATGCAAAACGTGCGGCTCACCCCCGGCCAACTCTCGGCGGTGGCCTGCGCGGTGGGGCCGGGCAGCTTCAACGGCCTGCGCGTCGGCCTCAGCACCGCGAAGGCGATTGCCACCGCCCTTGCCATCCCCCTCTACGGCCTCAGCAACCTCGACTCGCTTGCCTATCAGCACGCCGACATCAGTGCCCGCCTCAACGTGTGGGCGGCGGTGCAGGTGGGACGGGGGCGGCTAGCAGTCGCCAGCTATCGCACCACCACCCCGCGCGGCGGCATCCCCGAATGGCGGCGCACCAGCGAGTATCGCAACGTGAGCAGCGGCGAATTGGCCGACCTGATTACCGCCCCCGCCTATGTGGTGGGCGAGTTGAATGCCAGCATGGTGCAGGAGCTAGAGTCGCGGGCGGGCGAGCTAATCACCATCGCCCCACCCGCCGCCGCCCTCCGTCGCGCCGCCTACATTGCGGAACTGGCGTGGCGACGCAAGCAGCGCAACGACCTCGGTGACGACATCGCCGATTTGCAGGCGATATATCTAGCCTCGCCTACGACAGCAGCGCAGCAAAGAGCCTAGAAGGACACACCATGCAATTCTATCGGGCCACATATCCTTCATATCTGGAACTGTACGAGAGCGGCGAACTGCAACGCCGCGCCGAGCAGTTGTGGGAGGTGGCGATGCGCGACTGCACCCTCTGCCCCCACGATTGCCATGTGGATAGGCGGGCGGGTCACAAGGGCATCTGCCGCTCCACCGCCGACCTGCTGATTACCAGCCATGTGCTGCACTGGGGCGAGGAGCCGGGGTTGACCGGCACGGGCGGGGCGGGCACGGTGTTCTTTGCCAACTGTCAGGGCCGCTGTATGTATTGCCAGAACTACTCGCTCAGTCAGTTCGGGCGGGGCAAAAAGCGCACCATTAGCGAACTGGCCCAGATGATGGTCTCGCTGCAAGAGCGGGGGGCGCACAATGTGGATTTCGTCTCCCCCACCCAGTATATGCCGCACATCGTCTGCGCCCTGCCGGAGGCGATTGAGCGCGGTCTGCGTATCCCCTTGCTCTACAACACCAACGGTTATGAGAACATGGAGGCGTTGCGCTACCTCGATGGATTGGTGGACATCTATCTGCCCGATGCGAAGTATGCCGACCCCGAAGTGTCGAAGCGGCTGTCCGGCTTCCCTGAATATCCCTACTTCAACCGCATCGCCATCAAGGAGATGTACCGACAGGTGGGCGGGGTGCAGCACGACGAACATGGCATCATCACGCGCGGGCTGATTATTCGCCACCTCGTGCTGCCCAATAACATGAGCCAAGCGCGGGAAGTGCTGCTCTGGATTGGCAAGGAACTCGGCCCCGATGTCTACGTCAGCCTGATGGACCAATACTTCCCCGCCTATCGCGCAGTGAAGGACAAGAAGTACGGCCTGTACCGTTCGCTGAAGTGGGAGGAGTACGACGCGGCGATGGCGGCGTGGGAGGATGCGGGCATCGAGCAGGGCTTCATCCAGCAGCACCTCGTCGAAGAGGGCAACGCTTGGTATGGCAACGAGGACACCCCCGACCCCAACAATGTCTATGAGGGTGCCGCCGAGCTAGCCGCTGGTGAAGGGTGAGGAAGTTTTGAGTTTTGAGTTTTGAGTTTTGTATTTTGAGTTTTGTATTATGTATGGGTGGGTTGCAACCGCCCTCTTGTCTACCACCACTATGCTAAAGGAACTGCCTAATGCCAACCTACCTCGACCGTTACCTAGCAGGTGAACACGAACAGGTGTGGGATGAGCTACTCGCCCTCGGCGCAGCCGTGCGCGAGCAGCCGCTGTACGCCGATGCGCTGGCAGTGGCAAGAGAGACGATGCGGCGGGCAAGGTTTAATGTTGAGACAATTGTGGGTAAGCTACGCAAGAATGGATACATCTTCGAGTCATACAGACCCTATAGAAAAGCCACCTCAGTGGACATTGCAAGGATAACCGAACTAGAAATCAGGGTGGGTTTGCTTCCTCTTTCGGTGCGAGCTTGGTATGAATTGGTGAGTGCCGTGGATCTTGGAGGTTCACACCCCGACTGGCCTCGTCATAACTGGTATGTTCCAGAACAGATGTGGAACTCATTGCTGGAGAAGGAAGAAGTAGGCATGAGAGGGAAATTCACCAACCTAATAAGCACCCCATTGAAGATGCTAGAGAGTAGCGTACTCAACGTCACTGACTTCTACTTTGACGAATATGGAGAGATGAATAATGATGGTGGTAGCCGTATTGGATTGATAATAGACAGTGCAAACGGTGAAGCATGGCGCATCAATGGTGGAGCGGTACCCGACATCATCGCCCCTGACCTTTCTACCGATGGACGCTTTCGCTATCCAGATTGGCACCTTGCCCCCACCTTCGTGGGCTACCTGCGAAAGTGTTTCCGCTGGGGCGGCTTCCCCGGCTTCGCCAACGTGGACGAGAGCCTACGCCCGACCGCGATGCTGGCGGAACTTACCGACGGGCTGCTGCCGATTTAGCCAGCGGACTCGAAAGCGGACAAGCGGACGGTGTTAACGTATGGCTGCATATTGCGTTTCGATGGACGTTAGGCCCGATGAGCGCGTGCCACCCGCCCCTACGTCATGCAATTTTAGTTTCTAGATTTCGGATTGCAGTTCGTCACTCAAAACTCAAAACTCAA
>JBBSEE010000110.1:0-7521 GCA_038239995.1 Chloroflexia bacterium
GGCTCGAACCTGCTCGGCTTCCTCGGCATTCTGCTCGCCTATCGCCTCGCCCGCAAGTATGGCGCGGTCTTCCCCGCCACCCTCGCCACCCTTGTGGTCTGGTTCGCCACCCCCGCCTTCTTCTATATGTACATCAGCCCGCCATGGTCGCACGCCGCCTCTCTGTTCGCGGTCGCCGCCTTCATCACCTATTGGCACGGGACTCGTGATTTTAGATTGGGGATTTTGGATTTTGGATTGGGGGCGGCAAGGGACGATGAATCGTCTTCTGCCCATGAAGTTGTGGGTGAGGCGGGAGCGGGATTTACCCCACCTGCTGGGGAGGCAGTGGTTAGCAATCCAAAATCTAAAATCCCCAATCTAAAATCATGGTTCCTGCTGGGCTTGCTCGGTGGGCTGGTGATGTGTGTGCGGGAGCAGGATGCGCTGTTCGCCCTGATACCGGCGGGGGAGGCGGCTTACTTCCTCTATCGCGGGCTACGGGCGGGGGATTGGGCGGCGGTGGGGCGGCTGATTGCGGGCGGGTTGACCTTCATCGTCGGGCTGGTCATCGGCTTCCTGCCCCAACTCTTCGCTTATCATGCCACTAATGGCGGCTGGGGGCCGTCCAAGACGGTGGGCGACAAGCTCGACCCTATCTCGGTCAACTTCTTCAGCGTGCTGCTCGACCCCGCGCACGGGCTGCTGGTCTGGACCCCGGTTGCGCTGTTCTGTCTGCTGGGGCTGATTGCTCTCTGGCGCAGCGACCGGCTGATGGTCGCCCTGTTCGCCCTCGCGGTGTTCGCCCAAGTATATATTGCGGGGGCGTTCAGCACGTGGCAGGGCAAGGGTAGCTTCGGACAGCGTCGCTTCGTGAACCTCACCCTCATCTTGATAATAGGGCTAGCCGCACTGGTCACATGGGTGTTGGCATGGGCCGAACGCCGTAGACGGGGCGAAGAAAGGTTCACCCCTACAGAATCGAACCCTACCGTAACTCAAACCTCAAACCTCAAACCTCAAACCTTCGTCCGCTGGGGGCTAGCAATCGTGGGAGTGCTATTCGTGGCATGGAACTTCGGGCTTGCGCTCCAGTTTGCGCTATGGACCTCGGAGCAACGGCAGGGGCTGGATTGGGGGCGGGTGATTAGCGGGCAAGTCAGTTTGCTCAACCCCGTCAACCTGTTCGACGTGCTGCGCCGCTTCATCTTCGACCGCAACAGCTTCTATCGCACCTGAGCGGGGGTTAATGCAATTTTAATTCAGATGGTGTATCATTGATGAACCGTCCGAACAGTGGCAGCGTAAGGATAAGAGGGAGCGACCACGATGATATTCCTGACCGCGATTGCCAACCGCGTGCGCCGACCGGGGCTGATTAGCCTGCTGGTTGGCTTCCTTGCGCTCACCTTTCTGCTGTTCATCATCACCGGCTACTTCCTCGCCAAGTCGTTGAGCGACTCGTTCGTGGACAGCAGCCTCGACGAGATTAGCTCAGTATCCGCTACCAGCCTACAACTTCGGGCCATCCCGGTCATCTCCCCCACTTATACTCTATCCACCCCCAAATATGCCAACACCGACGCGGAGAAGAGCTTCTCCAAACTCGCCTATGCAATGGTGCAGGGAGCGCCTATCTACTATGTGAAGTTCTGGAGTCCCAGCGGCCAGCTAGTTTGGCGCGACCGCAATCAGCAGAACATCGGCCAGTCCGACGCGCAGAATACGATGTTGCAGACTGCGCTGGGGGGGCACCGCGCCTATGCCCTGCACACGCTGGATGAGGCCCAGCCTATGGCCGACGCGGTGGGGATTGACGCGCTGTTGGACATCTACGTGCCGCTCTACCCGATTGGCGGGGCCGCCCAGCCAGTAGGGGTCGTCGAGGTGGCGCAGGATGTGTCGGGGCTGTATGCCAACCTGCAAGTCAATCGCGGGCAAGTCTACTTCACCATCATCGTTGCCACCGTGCTGCTCTACTACGTGCTAGTGGTGGTGGTGATTACCGCCTCACGGTTGGTGCGCCGCTATCAACGCCGTGAGCAATACCGCGAGTCCCGCCTGCTGGAATTGCGCCGCCAATTCTCCCCCGCGGTGGCCGATGCGATTATCGCGCTGGGCGACCGCGACTCGTTGAGCAAGGGCCTGACTGCCCGCGTCGAAGCCAGCGTACTGTTCGTGGACATCCGCAACTTCACCAATCAAGCGGCACGGATGCCCGCCGAGGAGGTGGTGGCGATGCTCAACGCCTATATGGACACCGGCACACGGGTGGTGTTCAGTTACGATGGGGTGGTGGACAAGTTCCTCGGCGATGGTATCCTCGCGGTGTTCGGTGTGCCCAGCCGCCAGCCCGACCATGCCCTCCGTGCCGCAGTCGCCGCCCTTAGCCTGCGCCGCGAGTTGACCAAACTGAACAACACCCGCCTCGCCGAGGGCAAGCCGATTATCACGGTGGGGATGGGCATTGCGTCCGGGCCGGTGGTGGCGGGCAACATCGGCTCGTCCACCCAGCTAACCTATACCGTGATTGGCGATGCGGTCAACCTCGCCTCGCGGCTAGTGGGGATGGCGACCGTGGATGAGATATTGATACACGAGTCCACGGTGCGGGCGGTGGGAGGCAAGCTGGCGGTGGACGGCGGCGAGTTGGTGGCGGTGCGCGGGCGCGACGAGGCGGTGCGGGTCTATCGCTTGCTCGACCAGCCGCTCACCCCGCTGCTGGCAGATGCCATCGGTCTGCGCCCCTCCACCAATGGCTCTACCCAGGCCCTGCCCAGCGAAATCAGCGAAAAGCCCCTCGATGCTGGCGCGATTAGGCGGTAATCAACCTACATGGCTGAACCTAATCTGCTGGCGGTCATCCCGCGTATCACCTAATCGGCAAGCTGGGGGCATGAGGGCGGGCTAGTACCAGTACATAGCGTGTCTCCCCTCCGGTAAGCCAGCTATAGTAGCCAAACCGCCTTATCTCCTCATAGCCATCCGACGCGCTGACCTCCAGCCGCCAGATAGGGTCGATCAGCGCGTCGGGGGCGAAGGGGGTGTTCAGTGCGGGCGACATATTGCGGTAGACTACGGGTCGCCCCGCCACCACATCATCCCTAACCTGCGCCCACGCTTGCGGGTAAAGCCACCAACTGTTCCACTCGTAGCCGCCATCCATCTGCTCGTACTTCACCCCCTGCCCCACCAGCCACTCGCCAGCCGCCCACCGCGCACCGGCATAGGCGAAGTAATCGCGCTGGGCCAGCACATCGAACCCGAAACAGAGGGCGACCACCAGCCCCAGCGCGACCAGCCCGTTCCTTGCCTGCGCGATATAGCCACTCCGCAACACGAAGATAATCGCGAACGGTAGCAGCGGCACGAGGTATCTATCCATGAAGTTGGCGGGCAGCAGCAACCCCGGTAGCCCGACTAGCAGCCCGGCGATGTAGACGAAGACGATGGGGCGACTCGCACCCACCCCCAGCCCCTCCCGTCGGGAGGGGAGTGCTGCCCCTTCCCCAACGGCGGCGGGGAGGGGGCGGGTGCGCCACCAGCCGACTAGTGCGATGGTGATGGCGGCGAACAGCCGGGCGGTGAGGGTGGCGGCCAGCAGGCTAAGGGCCAGCCAGAACCATGTGCCCCACAGCGTCAATATCGGGAAGTGGAACAGCACCGGCGGGAGGAAGCCACCGCTGTCGAGGTTGTTGCCCAGATTGTAGTCGAACGACACCTTGCCGCTGTACACGTACCACCCGACCACCGCACTGACGAACAGGATGAGATAAAAGAGAGTTATGAGTTGTAGGGGCGAATGGCGTTCGCCCTGAGTTTTGAGTTTTATTTTTATGATGTGGAAAGTTGGCACAAGCAACCCCAGCACCGGAAGGGTAATCAGCAGGCGGGAGAGGCGGCCCCAGAGCGTGGTGAGCGGGTCGTGCAGGGCGGCGCGGGTGGCATCCGCCGTCTGCAAGCCGATTTCGGTGGGTGGCTGACCGGCTTGCCAGATGAGGAAGGCGGCAAGGGCCAGCGTGGGCAGTAGGGCAATGGCGAATACCTGTCGCAGAGGGCGCGAAGGGAGGATGCGCCAGTACAGCAAAGCCGCGACCGCCACCATCACCCCGAACTGGCGGTCGAGTAGTGCCAGTGCGGTGGCCGCCCCGCCCAGCCATAGCCAGCCGTCACGCTCATCTTGGAAGCCGCGCAGGTAGCAGTAGCAGGCGATGAGGGTGACGCTGAGGAAGCTGGTATCGGTCATGAAGCTGTAATCGAGGTGGATGAGGATAGGGTCGAGGGCGAACAGCAGGGTGCCGAGCAGCGCGGCTGGGGGCGGGACATCCAGCCGCCGCAAGATTGCGTAGAAGGTGAGGCTGCCGAGCAGGGCCAGCGCGAGATTCGCCCATGTCAGGGTAGTGAAGCTGAACCCGAACATCGCACTGAACCCCGCCCCCCAAGCCACGTGGCTGATTTGGCTGGCTTGGCTCCAGCCCGGTATCTCCCACACCCCCTGCAACACCCCCCGCACCGACTGCGCGTACACCCAATCGTCGTTAATCGGGTACTCATGGGTGGGCGGGACCAGCAGGGTCATTAGGGCGTAAGCGGCAATTATGGCTAGTTTTGAGTTTTGAGTTTTAAGTTTTGAGTTAACGGTGATGAGCAGATAGTGCAGCATAGTTACAATTCCGCCCGCAATAAAGATTGGGAGCTACGCACTAGACTTGAAATAGGAGTTACGCAGTTGGGCAGGGCGTATGCGATTCGCCCCTACGTCAACAGGCATAATTTCAGACGCAACTGCATAACTCCTATTGAAACTCAAAACTCAAAACTCAAAACTCAAAACTCATAACTACTCTTTCCCCCGCATCGGCACGGTGCCGACTTGTCCCGGCTGGCGGGGGGTCATCGCGGTGGCAACTAGCTCGGCGACATCGCGGGGGCGGATTTGCTCCTGCACCCCCAGCCCCTTGCTGGCATCCTCGAACATGGTCATGCAGTAGGGGCAGGAGGCGGCGAGGGTGGTCGCGCCAGTGTTGACCGCCTCCTGCATTCGGTTCTGGTTGATGCGAGTGCCGAGGTGTTCTTCCATCACGATGCGCCCGCCACCGCCGCCGCAGCAGAAGCTCTTTTGCCGCGTGCGGGGCATCTCCTCCAGCCTAATCCCCGGTATCGCGGTCAATATCTCGCGCGGGGCATCGTACTCGTCGTTGTAGCGACCGAGATAGCAGGGGTCATGGTAGGTTATCTTCTCGTCAATCGTGTTGCTAAGTTGGATGCGTCCCTCTTTAATCAGCGTGTTAATTAGTTGGGTATGGTGCAGCACCTCGTAGTCGCCGCCGAACTGGGGGTATTCGTTCTTAATCGTGTTGAAGCAGTGGGGGCAGGCGGTGACAATCTTGCTCACGTGGTAGCCGTTCAGCGTCTCCACGTTCTCTTGGGCCAGCGTCTGGTAGAGATACTCGTTGCCGATGCGCCGCGCGGGGTCGCCGGTGCATTTTTCCTCCTTGCCGAGGATGGCGAACTTGATACCCGCCGCTTGTAGGATGCGGGCGAAGGACTCGACCGTCTTGCGGTTGCGACTATCGAACGAGCCGTAGCAGCCCACCCAGAACAGTATCTCCGCGTCCGGTTCTTCGGCCAGCGTGGGGACCGCCAGTGGGGTGGCCCAATCGCTGCGCTGGGTGTTGGGGTTGCCGAACAGGTTGCCGGTGCGCTCCATATTGGTGAAGGTGCGGTTCAACTCGGCGGGGAAGCGCGACTCTTCCAGCACGAGGTAGCGGCGCATATCCACGATGCGGGACATCGGTTCGATGAACACGGGGCAGGCACTGATGCAGGCTTGACAGGTGGTGCAAGCCCACAGCACATCGTCGGTGATTACGTCACCGACCATGGCCACGTCGGCGATGTTCATCTCGTGGGCGCGGTGGGCGGCGGCGGTCATGCGGCCCTCGTCAATCTGGGTGGCGGGGGGGACGGCTTCCATCTGCCGCGCCTTGAGCAACTCCGGGCCGCGTTCCAGCATATAGTCCTTCAGGTCGAGGATGACCATCTTGGGGTTGAGCGGCTTGCCGGTGGCAAAGGCGGGACAAGCCTCTTGGCAGCGGCCACATTCGGTGCAGGCGATATTGTCGAGCAGGTTGCGCCACGTGAACTGGTTGATCTCGCTGACCCCGTAATGCTCCTGTTCTTCGAGGTTGTCAATCTTGGCGATTTCGCCCTTCGGTCGCTTGTTACGGAAGTAGGTACTGAGCGGGGCGGTGAACAGGTGCAGGTGCTTGCTGTAGGGGATGTAGATGAGGAAGGTAAGGATGGTGAGGGTGTGCCACCACCAGCCGAAGTCGAAGCCCGCTTGCAGGTTCACCGCGCTCCCGCCCCCCAACAGGCCGCCGAGGTTGTTGGAGATGAACGCCCACGGCGCGACATGGGCATAGCCGCTGTCCGGCATGGTGAGGGGGGCAAGGGCGTAGCGGAAGGTGTTAGTGGTCAAGTCAGAGGCAGCACTGAAGAAGATGAGCATCAGGATGAACAGCCCCTCGCCGTTTAGGCTGAGGGCGCGGGGGCGTAGCACGAGGCGACGGTAGGCGAAGTATAGCACCGAGAGGATGACGATCGCATCGAACAGGTCTAGCAGCAGCACATAGAGGGGGTTGAACTCGATGATGCCAATCTCTAGGCCGGGGAAGAAGCCCTGCACCCACATCATCGCGCTCTGTATCGTAATCACGATGAAGCCGTAGAAGACCAGCAAGTGGAGGAAGCCCGCCAGTCGTCGTTGCAGCACTTTGGCCTCGACGACCACGAAGATGAAGAAGTCCTTGATGCGCCCCCAGTGGTTGCTAATCGGGGTGGGTTGGCCCATCGCCACCAACGCGACTAGTTGGCCGACGCGGTTGGCGAAGGCGGCCCATGCCACCACGAACAGTATCACATAGGTCACGTAAGTCAGCAGGTTCGCGCCCGATGCAGCCATCTTTCGCCTCCATAGGTGTGCAGGGCGAATTATGCTTCGCCCCTACGGATTTAGGTGGGTACGGCGGGCTGATTATATCAGAGGTGGGAGGGTTTTGCAACGAAAGACAGCCAGCGGATTGATAGAGGAAACGATACACGGATAGGCCGATGTAGGGGCGCGGGTTTATCGCGCCCGCTTGCCCCGCATCAACGCTCATCGTAAGCTATGCACATTGACGTAGGGGGAATCGCATTTACGTAACGCTGAACTCCACCCCATAAAGCACCGCCCCTAGCTTCTTCGCCACTGCCTGCGATGCAGTGTTCGCCTATGACGTGCTGTAGAGCGGCAGCCTGCCACTGGCACGGATGCCTGCAACCCAGCCGCGTATCGTCGCGGCAGCATAGCCGCGCCCTTGCACATCACTTAATCGGTGGCCGCTTGATGCCCAGCGGGGAAATACGGTCGTCGCCCACCTCTTGCCAGAGCAATCCCTGCGCCGCCTGCACCGCGCTGCTGATGATCGCCATGGGCTGGTACAGGGTCTTGTCAATCCAAAGCTCGGCCACCCCTTGCCCGCCGCTCTCCTTTAGGAA
>JBBSEE010000111.1:0-7512 GCA_038239995.1 Chloroflexia bacterium
GGCCAGCGATACGCAACGTATCAACGCATCGTGGCAGCTATGCGTCAACTACTAAACGCTGGTACATGGGAGGTTGAACACTTCGGCTATTGGTTGGCCCAGCAAGCCTTCATCGGCTTCAGCCCCGAAGTCTTCGCGCGGCTGGCCCGTAACGCCGAGTTGAACGCCGCGTTCGTGGGGGGGCAGGGCTATGCCACGTCGGAGCAGGAGCAGGAGGCGGAGGACAACGCCAAGTACGCCCTCGCGCGGCTGAAGGAACTAGTCCCCGCTTTGCGACCCGAAATCAGCTTCGAGTCCTACGAGTTGGAGATGACCATCAAGCCGAGCGAACCCCGCGCCACCCACGGCGAACCGCAACGCTGGCGGCAAGAGGCATGGTTGTCGGTGTGGCAGCCACAGAAGCTATCGCGGGTAGCGGCGGCGGCCAACCCTCAGCTACAGGTGCGGCTAGCGGGCGACGGGTTGTACGCGGGCTACTACTCCGGTCAATCCGCCACCTTCGCGCCAACTTCGCAGTGGCAGGACGGGCCGGTGCGTGATGCGCTACTCGTTGCCCTTGCCCAGCCCGATGTCGCGGTCTACGCCCTACGGCGGGGCGAGAACCCGCAGCCGCTCGACCCCACCTCCGCCGCCGACCTCGACCCCGATGCCAGCTTCTTCGTGGGCCAACGCTGGGCGACGGATGAGCCGATAGTCGGTTTGCCCGCGATGGTGGGGCAACTAGTCGCCGCCTTGCGCCGCCTCTACCCCCTCTACCAAGTCGCGCTCACCGCGCAGGCCCGCGCCCTTGCCCCGCCCGCCGCGCCGGAGGTGGAGCAAGCCGAGGCCGATTTGCAACCGTTCTATGCCGAGACCACGGTGAACGAACCCACCGCCGATTACATCGTGGCCGAGGCGGTGTCGGTGGCGGCGACCGAGCAGGTAGTGGAGGCCTACGTGGCCCCCGACTTCCACGACCTGATTGCCGCGGTAAACCAGACGCTGGCGATAGACGAGGACACCGTTCGCGCGGTCATCACCCACCTATGGGCAGGGCGGCACGTGCTGCTGTATGGCCCGCCAGGGGTGGGCAAGACGCGGCTAGCGACCATCCTCGCGGCGACCATCTGTGGGGCGGACAACTACAGCATCAGCACCGCCAACCCCGAATGGAGCGCGTATGAGGTGGTGGGGGGGCTGCGTCCCCGCGCGGCGAACAGCGGCCTCGCCTACGAGTACGCCCCCGGCGTGGTCAGCCAAGCGGCGGAGCGATGCTGGACCAGCCTGCGGCGCAATGGGCGACCCCACTATCTGATTATTGATGAGTTCAACCGCGCCAACCTCGACCGCGCCTTTGGCGAATTGTTCACCGCGCTGGAATACCCTGATGCCCTGCTGCTGTCGCGGGCGCGGGGGGCGAACGTAGACTTGACCGTGCCTCCCCCCTTCCGCATCATCGGCACGCTCAACTCGGACGACCGCAACACCCTGTACGACATCGGCTTCGCCCTGCGCCGCCGCTTCGCCCTCGTGGAGATAGGCACTCCGCCCCTCGCGCAGGAGCGGGCCAAGCTGCCGGTTGCGGTGCAGGCGGCCTTGCGTCGTCGCGCTGCCGATGTGGAACTCGCCCTCGACGATAGTGGCAACTTCGCCGACCTCGAACTGCAAGAGGGGCTGGACGCGCTGTTCGCCTTCGTCACGGTGGTGCGGGCCGCGCGACCGATTGGCACCGCCCTGTTGATTGACGCGCTCGCCTTCGTCGCCACCGCGCACCTGAGCGGCGCATATGATGACCCCCTCGCCGCCCTGCAAGACGCGATTATCGCCACTATCCTGCCCCAGCTAGAGCGCAACAGCGCAGCCATCAACGCCACTATTGACCGCGCCGCCGAGTACGACCTGCCCACGGTGCGGGCCGCCCTAGAGCGGATGCAGGCGGCGGACACCGCGGCGATGATATAAGGTAAGTTGCGATAGGGCGGGGCGATATGCTACAATACCATCCACAGCAGGGCCGCATTCATCATGCCTCTACCGACCCGATTCCGGCTGGGCAATCTACAATCTAAAATCTGCAATTCATCATCGCAGGAGGAAGCGTATGGACCATCGCAACCAGAGCAAGACGCGGGTAGTCGTCACCGGCCTCGGCATCCTCGCCCCCAACGGCAACAACATCGAGGAATACTGGCAGAACCTGACCAATGGCGTGTCCGGCATTGGCCGCATCACCCAGTTCGACCCCACCGGCATGGCGGTGCAAATCGCTGGCGAGGTGAAGGGTTTCGACCCCGCCGATTACATGGACGAGAAGGCGGCACGGCGGATGTCCCGCTTCGCCCAATTCGCGGTCGCTGTAGCGAGAAAGGCCCTCGACGATGCTCGCTTCAGCATCACCGAGACCAACGCCGCCAGTGTGGCGGTGACGATTGGCACCGGCGGGGGCGGGATTGGCGATGTCGCGGATGGCGGGGTCAACCTGAAGGAGAAGGGGCCGCGCAGCATCAGCCCGTTCTTCTTGCCCAGCTTCATCGCTAACATGGGTGCCTGCCAAGTTTCGATTCAGACGGGGGCACGCGGGCCGGTGTTGACCAACGTGGCCGCCTGCGCCACCGGCATCCTCAGCTTCGGCGATGGCCTGCGCCTGATGCGGGCGGGCGAGGCTGATGTGGTCATCTGCGGCAGCGCGGAGAGCGCGATACACCCCCTGTCGTTCGCCTCCCTCAGCAACATGGGGGCGTTGTGCAAGACCCGCAACGAGGACCCCACCCACGCATCGCGCCCCTTCGACCGCGACCGCGAGGGCTTCGTCTATTCCGAGGGAGCAGGGGTGATGATCCTAGAGACGCTGGAACACGCCATGGCCCGCGACGCGCGGATTATCGCCGAGCTAGTGGGCGCAGCGGCGACCGGCGATGCCTATCACGTCAGCGCACCGGCCCCCAATGGGGTGGGGGCTAGCACTGCGATGACCCGCGCCCTTGCTAACGCGGGCTTGCGCCCTGAAGATGTGGATTACGTGGTCGCGCACGGCACCGGCACCCAGCTAAACGATGTGAGCGAGACGGCAGCGATTAAATCCACCTTCGGCGAACACGCCTACAAGCTGCTGATTAGCTCGCCTAAGAGCATGGTCGGCCACCTGCTGGGCGCAGCGGGGGCGATGAGCGGGGCGGCGGCGGTGCTGGCAATCCGCGACGGCATCGTCCCCCCCACCACCAACCTCGATCACCCCGACCCCGAATGTGACCTTGATTACGTGCCCAACGTGAAGCGCGAGGCCCCGGTGCGGGTGGCAATGGCGAACGGCTTCGGCTTCGGCGGCCAGAACGGGGTCGCCATCTTCAAGGCATTTGAGCCGTAAACAGGCATACTGTCGCTCCCGCCCCTCCCGGTGGGCGGGGGGTGGGAGCGAGGCGCGGGCATATTAGGGGACACGAGGGTGGAGGCGATGCTTTCACCCTCGACGATTTGGGGGCGAAGGGTGGTGAAGGTAATACAATCCGATGCGGCGTTGGCGGATGCGTACTGGCGCAACTTTGTGGCAATGTGGCAGGAGCCGCAGCATAGCGAGGAGGGGCGAAGCGCGTTCACGGTGGTAGACGACGGGGCCTTCCTCCGCATCTATAGCCACCAGCCCCAAGCGTGGCGACACCAGTGCTTGCTGCTCCGCCCCGACCTTACCCCCCCCGACATCGAAGCGGCGGTTAGCTCCCTCGTGCGCGACTTCGATGGGCGTAGCTCCGCGCTAGGCCTGATGCTCGGCCCCGATGCCGACGACCGCCGCTGGTCGCCCGCGCTGCACCGTCACGGTTTTGTCGCCCGCAGCATGGGGGCGGCGATGGCCCGCGAACTCGACCCCTATGACTTGCCCCGCCATGCTGTCCCGCGCGGCTTCACCGCCCATGTGGTCAGCGAGTACATCGAACTGGCGGTCGCCCGCGCGATTGTGGGCGAGGTGTTCAACTCACCGCCGCTGGCACGAAACTATCTGGTGGATAATCCCCCCTTCCTTCCCTACCTTGCCGAGATCGACGGGGTGGCGGTCGCCTCAGCCACGCTGATACCCTCCGCTGGCGTAGCGGGTATCTACAGCGTGGCAACCTTGCCCGCCTATCGGGGGCGGGGGATTGCCACCGCGCTGGTGGACCAAATGGTGGCCGACGCAACCGCGCAGGGCTTCACCGTCGCCGCGCTGGGCTGCAACCATGACCGCATCGCCCACTACGCCCGCAGCGGCTTCCGCGTGGTCATCAACAACCCGATTGGCTACCTGCTAGAGTGAAGGTAGAATTGAACCAGTGATGAGTGATGAGTAATGAGTGATGAATGATAAAGGTGGTAATGTTGTAGGACGGGTGGCAATCTCCCGGTGGGAGGGTAGAAGGCGGCAGTCTCCCCTCGCGGTGGGAGGGGAGTTTACTTCTCCCCCGATGGGGGAGGTGGGGAGGGGTGGGTGCGATGTTCAGCGTAGAGGATGATGTCACCCTCAGTGATGCGGTGGAGCGGCTGGCGGGGATGATTAGGGCGGCGGGGCGGGTGGTGATGCTCACTGGCGCGGGCATATCCACCGAGTCGGGGATACCCGATTTTCGCAGCCCCGGCGGGTTGTGGGCCACCTATCGGCCCATCCACTATATTGACTACATCCGCAAGCCTGCCATCCGCGCCGAGTTCTGGAGTCGCAGCCACGTGACCGTGCCGCTGTTCGCCACCGCCGCCCCCAATCCTGCCCATTACGCGGTCGCCGACTTGCAGCGGGCGGGACGACTGCACGCGCTGATTACCCAAAACGTGGATGGGCTGCACCAGCGAGCCGGTTCGCCCGATGTGCTGGAGCTACACGGCAACTATATGTGGGTGCGCTGCACCGTCTGCGCCGCCCGCTGCACTCGCACCGAGGTGCATCAGCGAATGGCGGCGATGAACCCCCCCGCCGCGATTGCCGAGGGCCGCGCCACCGTGCCTGATTGCGAAGCCTGCGGTGGCCTGCTCAAGCCCGACGTGGTCTTCTTTGGCGAGAACGTGCCTGCGGCAGACACCGCCCAAGCGATTGCCCTCGCCCAAAGCGCGGATTTGTTCATCGTGGTCGGCTCCTCGCTGGCGGTCTACAGCGGCTATCGCCTGCCCCTTCGCGCCCTCGAAGCGGGAGCAAGGCTGGTCATCCTCACCCTCGGCCCCACCCGCCTCGATGCCCGCGCAGATTTGCTGCTCCGCGCCCCCGCTGGTCTGGCCCTGCCCATGGTCGCGGCGAGGGCGGGGTAAGCCGGGCGGATAAATCACGTCCCCACATCGGGGTTCGGTCTGCTCCCAACCTTGACTCTTTATCTATATCATGGTACAATTCCCGCGACATGGTGGTAATCATCATATCCGATGGGAGTAGTAGATAATGCTTGAAGACAACATCGCGCTCGTCCATACCTTCTTCGACATCCTCAACGCCCACGATTTGGACGCGCTGGACCGAATGCGCGACGAGGATTTTGTGAATACCACGGCGACTGGTGCCACCAACGTTACTCCCCAAATACACCGCTTCGACCAACGCATGGTGGAAGCCTTCCCCGATATTCGCTTCGAGATACTGCTGACCGTGGCGCAGGGCGATTATGTGGCGATAAATTGGCGCGTCACCGGCTCTCACCATGGCCCGCTGCGTACCCCCTCCGGCGTAATCATCCCCCCTACTGGCCGACCCATCGTGATGCACGGTAGTCACACCTTCGAGATACGCAACCGCAAAGTAGTCCGCAACTGGTTCTTCACCGATATGGTTGCCCTACTGGTGCAATTGGGCCTGATGCCGTCGATGTAATCCCGATTATCTTTGGTGCTGAGGTGAATTGGGCCGGGGGCGAGGGCAGCCAGCCCCTACGTTAATCCCCTAGCGGCGCGACGAGTTGGTATAATAGTCGTTCTTTAGGTGATGGCGGCAGTATCCTCACCCTGTAGCTGGCGGTCAACCTCGCCAACCAGTTCTTGCTGCACCGCTGGCGAAATCGCCCCCCGTGCCGCCAGTCGCCGCATGGTGTTGCGTTCGACGCGCAGCAGCTCGCGCTCGGTTTGTCGCTGCTCCTGTACTAGCAGCGCACTATCCTCCCTTTGTAGCTGCTCCAAGCGGGCGTGCAAGTCTTGCTCGCGCTGTTGGTACTGGGCGGTCAGCCGTGCGGCCACCTCGTGGCTGATAGTACCCTGTGCCTGCATTTGGCTCAAGGCCCGCCGCCCCGCCATCACCCCCTGTAGTCGCGCGTAAACCCTTTCGTACTCTAGCTGGGTCGTGCTGGCCTGCGCCGCCAACCCCAATCGGCGCAGCAGCGGATATATGCTCAGGCCCTGCCCCAGCAGCGAGAAGATGACCACCCCGAAGGTCATGACCAAGAGTTGGCTGCGGGTCTCCTCGGGCAGCAGGGCGGCGGGGATGCTGAAGGCCATGGCGAGGGCCAACGCCCCGCGCAATCCCCCCCATGTAATCACCGCCAGCCACGCGCCGGGCAGCGGCTGACCTAGACGCTTCAGCAGCAGCCAATTCAGCCCATATACCACGATGGCCCGCGCCAGCAACGTGCCCACCACTGCTGCCGCCACCGACCAGAAGTAGCGGCCCAACTGGTCGAGGTTCACCTGCAAGCCAATCAGGATGAACAGCAGCGAGTTGGCGAGGAAGCCGAGCAAGTCCCACGTGTAGTTCATGGCGATGCGGGTGGAGGCCGACATCCCGTGGGGCGCACCATAATTGCCCACCACCAGACCGGCGGCCACCACCGCCATCACCCCGCTGACCTGCAACGACTCGCTGATGATATAGGTGCCATAGGCCAGCACGAGGGTGATGACCGTCTCCACCAGATGGTCGTCCAGCCGCGTGAGCAGCAGCGAACAAGCTAGCCCCAGCACTGCCCCCACCGCCAGCCCGCCACCGGTGAGCAGTATGAACTGGCCTGCCCCCGCGCCGATGCTGAACTGGCCGCTGCTCATCATGCCGAGGATGACGCTGAAGGCCACAAGGCTGGTGCCGTCATTGAACAGGCTCTCCCCTTCGACGATGCTACTCAGGCGCGGCGGTGCGCCCAGTTGCCGAAAGGTGGCTAGCACGGCAATGGGGTCGGTGGCCGCCACTATCGCCCCGAACAGGAAGGCGATGCTCCAGTCCAGCCCAATCACGTAATGCACCGCCGTGCCCACCAACCCGACAGTGAGCAGCACCCCGATGATTGCTAGCACGGTGACGGTGCGGATGTCGGCGCGTAGCTGGCTGAAGTTCAAGTTGTATGCCCCCTCGAACAGCAGCGCGGGCAGGAAGATGAACAGTATCAGGTCGCTGGTGAGCGGCAAATCCAACCCGCCGGTCAGGCTGTCGGGCAGTAGGGCGATGACTAGCCCGGTGATGACCAGCGCAATCATGTAGGGCAGGCGGATATATTTGGTGACAATCGCCACCGCTAGGATGATGAGCAGTAGCCAAAGCGCGTGCTCCAGCCCGTGCGCGAGTTGTTCGTTCATCGCCGCCCCCAGTGTTTCGATTTTGGATAA
>JBBSEE010000112.1:0-7491 GCA_038239995.1 Chloroflexia bacterium
CCGGCACCGACCCCCGCTTCTTCTACCTGTCCGACCAGCACAAGCAGATGATTGACCGCTGCCTGCGGGTCATCCAAGACCACCTCGGCTTCGGCGTGGTGCTAGGGCCGGTGGGGATTGGCAAGTCCAGCCTCGCGCGGGTGCTGTACTATCGGTTCGAGACCCAGCCCGGCTATCGCCTGTCGGTCATCTATGACCCCAGCGGCGCACCGGGGGCGATACTCCGCACCATTCTGCGCGAGTTCGACCAGCCCTATAGCTTCCGCCATATTGATGACCTGCGCCAAGCCTTCCAAGATTTCGTCTACCGCGAGACACAGGATTATGGCCGCACCATTGTGCTGCTGGTGGACGAGGCCCAGACCATGAACCGTCATACCTTCGAGTTGCTGCGCCGCTTGCTCAACTATGAGGGTAAGAATGAGAAGCTGCTGCAAATCATCCTGTTCGGCCAGAATGAGCTAGCCAAGAAGATTATCAACAAGCCGAACTTGCAGAACCGGGTAATGAGTTGGAACAACCTCGTCCCCTTCGATGCCCGTAGCGTGGCGGATATGCTGGAATATCGCCTGTTCGTGGCGGGGCGCAGCAACCGCGAACCGCTGTTCACCCCCGACGGCGTGGTGGAGATGAACCGCGTGGCCCAGGGTATCCCCCGCACCATCTGCGCGGTCGCTTATCAAGCTCTGCTGGTGGGATATGCTCACCGCAGCCGCGCCATCAACGCCGAGTTGGTGCGCGAGGCGGCGGCAATTGCCCTACCCCCCCGCGATGGTCTGGACGGCCCGCCGCCTGCCGAGGAAGAAGATGAGGAGTAAGCCGCATGAGCCGCGCCAAAGCCACCCAGATGCCCCTGCCCACTATCGAAGCCCCCACCGAGGCGGCCCAGCCGCGGCGTGGGCGGCGGGTCAAGGGGGAGACGCGGCTGAACGAGGTGCTGCTGCCCGATGGGGCGGCTACCCCCGCCGAAGCTCCCGCCACCTTCAGCAAGCTGCTGCATAATGCGGTGCGCGAGAACCTGCTTCGCTACATCAACCCCAACACCATTGACCCCAACCCCCACCAGCCCCGCCGCACCGTAGATGAGGCCAACTTGCAGCAGCTAATCTCCTCGATTCGTGAACGTGGCATCTTGCAGCCGATATTGGTGGCGCGGGGCAGCAGCGCGAGATACGTGCTGGTCGCGGGGCAGCGGCGGTTGGAGGCGGCGCGGCGGCTGGGTTTGGCCCGCATCCCCGCGATGATTATTGACCACTACGATAGCGGCTCGGTGGTGGACGCGCTGATTGAGAACATCCAGCGAGTGGATTTGTCGGATATGGATACCGGCGAGACCTTTCGCTTGCTGCAAGACGAGTACAACTGGACGCAGGAGGAGATTGCGCGGCGTATCGGCAAAGACCAGTCTTATGTCTCCAACCATATCAGCGTAGTCCGCAACCTCAGCCCCCGCACCAAGCAGCTAATCGCCGAGGCGGGCGAGACCGTTTCGCAAGCAGATGAAGGCAGTATGACGCGCGTCATATTCATGCACACGGTCAATCGTGAGCTAGCGCGGCTATCCGATGCGGCGCAGGAAGCGGCGGTGCTAGAGCTAATTGCCACCCAGCCCGCTACCACCCGCCAAGCCCAAGCGATTATCCGCCGCTACAAGGCGAAGATGCGTGATGCTGACACCGATGTAAGGGCAATAACTAAACAATCGCGTAAATGGCAAGTGCCGGTTGCCAGCCTGCACACCGCCAATCTATTGCACAGCGGGCAAGCGGACGGTGAGACGCTGCTAGCCGCGCTGGAGGCCGACCTTGCCGCGCTTAGGGCGCAACGGGCGGCACTGGAAAGCCGCTCCTTAGCGGCCCAAACAATTATCTTAGCGATGCTCTTGACAGTGCTTCGGTCAAGGGCGAGGGGGCCAATCGCTCGTGGGCAGCCGTAACCACAACCCGATAGCGCGTAACGACGTTATCGAAATACTCGACCCTAACCTGCGCCTCGGCTTCGCCCAGATGCCGCGTCCGGTGCTGCGGGCTAGTGGCCTGAGCCGCAACGCCAAGACCCTCTACGCCCTGCTGCTCGACTATGCGTGGCAGGATGGCTCTTGCTTCCCCGGCCAAGCGCGGCTAGCTGCCGACCTCGATATATCGGTGGATACCCTCAAGCGCGACCTCGATGAGCTACGTCGCTATGGGCTGCTCAGTTGGAAGCAGCGGGGGATGAACCAGACCAATGTCTACTACATCCTCCCGCTCAGTGATTGCCCCTACCTGAAACTGAAGCGCGAGGTGGAATCCGCAGATTTGCCGCTCCCTGAATCCGCAGATTTGCGGAATCCAGACTCCGCAGATACACGGAATCAAGAGTCGGCAGGGTTGCGGAGACAAGAATCCGCAGCCGCTCGGAGACAAGAGTCCGCAGCGGCGCGGAACAAAATAGACCCAGCCGCACTAGACACAGCTTACCAAACCCAGACAACAACCCGCCGTCCCCGCGCCGCCAAAACCGAGGCCGCTCCGGTTGTTGTTGTCCCCTCTCAACCGACCACGGTGGAGAACACGCTCACCGCCCAGCTAGTCAGCGCGGGGATGACCGCCAGCGTGGCCGCCAAACTTTGCGCCCGCTTCCCGGCAGCCCGCATCGCCCAGCAGCTAGAGGTACTCGCCTACTTGCGAACTAACCGCCCCGGCGAGGTCAATCACCCCGCCGCATGGCTCCGCGCCGCCATCGAGCAGGATTGGGCCGCGCCGCATGGCTTCAAGTCGGCAGCGCAACGCGAGGCCGAGCGGCAAGCACGGCTGGTTAGCTACGCACAGCAGGCGAGCATGGACAGCCTGCTGGATGCGCCTCCGCCCTCCGACCCGCCTCCCTCCCCCCCAACCGACCCGCTCTGGGCGGCCACGCTCAATCGGCTACGCTCCTATCTGCCCGCCGATAAGCTGGAACTGCTAGCCCGCGCCCGCTTGCTACCCCATCAGCCCGGCGACCCGGTGGCCCGACTGGCGGTGGGTAGCGCATTCGAGCGCAGCCGCCTGCAATCGTTTGACCTGCAATATGTGGAGTTTGCCCTCAGCGAAGCACTGGATGAGAGTGTGCGGGTCGAGGTGGTGCTGGGCTAATTATCCGCTAAAGCGAAAGCCCCCAGCGGGGGTTTGGGGAGAAATATTGACATACGCCCTGCTTATCGAAAGCTATGATCCACTCGTGACCAGCGTTGATGCTTACGATAAACATGGTTGGCTCTTCAATATTCTCCCCCCAACCCCCGCTGGGGGCTTTATAGCTCTAGGTGATTTAAGATGAACCATCCCCAATTAACATTGATGTAAGCTCACCCCGATTACGCCGATGACCGCACCCTAATCGCGCACCTCACTGACCAACGAAGCAAGGTGCAACGCCTCGCGGAAGCGATTGACTAGTTCAATCTCGCTGTTGATGCCATTGGTATCGAGGTCGAGGTCGAAGGTCGCTTCTAGCAGGGCACGGATAATCGAGTTCTTGGTGATGCGTGGCTCCTTGCGCCGCCGCCCCTGATGAATGCGCCGCTCTAGGCTACTCAGCCGGTCCATCTGTTCGCTGGTCAGCCGCGTTGCTAGTGGCTCAAGCCGCAGGTAGTGGCTTTCGCCGGTGATATAGAACTCGGAGAACGACCCCTGCCCCGCTCGCAGATAGTCCTCGCTATCATCCCGCTCCACGATGTACTCGGCCCGCGTCTCATCCGCAATGCTCACCCCGCGCGGCGGTTGCTCTACCCGTGTATAGCTGGTAGCGCGACCCGCTGGCGAGTTGGAAACTGTGGAACTTTGCGAGTTGGCGCGGCTTGGGTTGGGCCGCGTGTCGGCTAGGGGGCGCGATAGCGGTGGGTTAGACTGTGGAAGTCTGAAAGTTGTAGACTGCGACAGTTCGCGTCTTTCCGACTCCGCAACTCTGCTCACGGGTCGCGGCGATGGCCGGACGATAGTTTCAGGCTCTGCAACTCTGCGACTTTGCAACTCTGCAACTCTGGGACTTTCAGCTATTTGCGGTAGCGGTTGAGGAGCGGGTTCGACAGTTTGCGAGTTTGCAACTTCCTCACTTTCAATCTCGTCGTCGTTATCGTCGCCGAAGAAGATGCTTGCCCCCTTGCCGCGTAGCGATGCTTTCTTAGTTGCCATTGATAATCACCTCCGCCAGCTTACGATAGGCCACTGCCCCCTCATGCGTGGGGGCGAAGTCGAGGATAGACATCGCGTTGAAGGGTGCTTCCTTGAAGCGCACACTGTCCTTAATCACCACGTCGAACACGCGGTCGCCGAACGCGCGGCGGGTCTCCTCCAGCACATCTTTGGAGTGGGTAGTGCGTGGGTTGTACATGGTGGGCAGGATGCCGGTAATCTTCAGGCGGGGGTTGAGCTTGACCCGCACCCGTTCAATCGAGCGCAAGAGCAGTTGCAGCCCGCGCATCGCAAGGTATTCACACTGCAAGGGGATAATCACCCCATCGGCGGCGACCAGCGCGTTGACCGTAAGCAGGCCAAGCGAGGGGTTGCAGTCAATCAGGATGTAATCGTAATTGCCCTTCACAGCCTCTAGCGCGTCCCGTAGGATGCTTTCTCTGCCCATCTCGGCCACTAGCTCAAGTTCGGCGGCAGACAGGTCTATGGTGGCGGGTAGCAGGTCAGGGCCACCCTCGGTGGGGCGGATGATGTCGGCTACGCTAGTGCCGTCGCCGATTAGCACGTTGTACACACTACGTTGCAGCTTGGCGGGGTTGAGGCCCATGCTGGCGGTCAACGCGCTCTGGGGGTCGAGGTCAATCAGCAGCACCCGCTGGCCTAGCTTGTGCAGCCCGCTGCCGAGGTTGATGGTGGTGGTGGTCTTGCCTACCCCCCCTTTGGTGTTGGCGATGGCGATTATCTGCCCCATAACTCCTCGCTTTCCTAGTTTCTAAGTTAGAAACTCGTGTACTGTTAAAGTTACCTTCAGGTATATATAGGGATAAAGCCCTCTGCTTACAGGATTAGAGTTCCAAAGTTGCTAACTTAGCAAGCGTGGAACTTTGCAAGGGTGAAACTCGTCAACCTTAGCCGACAAGACAGGTTGAAACTTTCAAAGTTTGGCCTTTACACAACACCAACTTTGCAAGTTAGCAACTTGTCATCTAAGCAACTTTGATACTGCTAATCTTCGCAAGATTGAAGCTAACGATGTTGCAGAGTTGGCAAGTTCGTCACTATTATAGCACACTGCTGACCAACTGTGCAAGAGCAAAAGTGGCGAAGTTGCAAGATTGCGATGTTTGCGACTTTGCGGCTACGAGAGATGCAAAGTTGCAAAGTTTGGATGTGGGGCCGCCAGCTAGAACTACGGAGGACCAGCAGCCAACGGATTGAAAAAACGGATAAACGGATTGAGCTTAGGTAGGGGCGGGTGACCCTCGCCCCCGCTGTGATTCACCGACCAGCGGAACAACTAACTATCATGTAGGGGCGAATCGCATACGCCCCGCTGACTGATGGTTAGGCCAATCGGATGCAATCTTGCCGGTTCCGGTAGTTGCGATGCGCGTTGATGCGTGTCACGCGGGCGTATGCGATTCGCCCCTACACCATTGGGCTGCTCCTGCCACCGACCTAATCCGTTTATCCGTTTTTCCAATCCGTTGGCTACTGGTCCTACGTTTGGCTTGTACGAAAAACAGGAGGAAACTAGCGGGGGTCTGGGGGTTAGCCCCCAGATGGTGATGCGCCCGTTGGCTAATCGCCAGCTGTCGCCCTTGCCCTTACCATAGTTACGACTGGCTTGTTCGCCAGTCAGCCTCTGGGGGTCAACCCCCCAGACCCCGGCGAGTCTGCCCCGCTTTTTATACAGATACCCGCGAACCTTCAGCCCAATTGCTGTGGACTGATACCCCGCTAGTTTACCCCGCCTTTCTTAACAGAGGCCAGCTACTCATGCTACAAATCCCTTCAAGCGATGCCACCAATATCGTGATTATGTTCACTAGCAAATCTTTCCGCAAGGTAAATATTATCATATCGGTAGAGTAAAACAGATTCGCACGCTAGAGTCACAGTCGGTCGGTGGGGAATAGCTACGGCTAGGCGTAAAAAGGGGTGAAATAGCGGAATCTTTGTTGCTGCTGCAAGGAAGGAGCTAGATGTGTAACATAGTTTACACATGAGGTCGAGGTGATATGGTATACTGGTATCCAATATTACCCTAAACGCAGAAAGAACCAACGCTCATGACTAACTCCGACAACCTCAGCATCATCCCTCTTGGGGTGGGTGACGCCTTCGCCAGCCAATTTCAGCGGGCCAACAGCGGCTTCGTGGTGCTGGCTGGCCCACATCGCCTATTGATTGATTGCCCCGGCTATATCGGCGCGTTGATGCGCCAAGCCAGTGGCATATCCGGCGTGCCGCTCACTCCCCCCCTTGTCGGCCATATGCTGATTACCCACCTGCACGACGACCATAGCGGCGGGATATTGGAGTTCGCCATCAACCATGCCATCGCCCGCAACCCCGACACCGCCCCAGAGCGCGACTATACCGCTGAGGAGCAAGCGGCGGCGGCCAAGTTCGGGCGGCCTACCATCCACTCACACGCAGGGGTACTATCCGCCGTGTGGCAGCAGCGGCTGAAGGTGGGCCTCGGCCAATCGCTAACCGAGCAGGGGGTTCACGTCCCCAACAGCCTCGCCGACTTCTATCATACCAACATCCTCTTCCCCGGCCAGCGCAAGGCGATTGGCGATACCGGCATCGAAGTGGAAGCGCGTGCCACCACCCACCATATCGCCTGCGCCGCCTATCGCGTCTACTACAAGGGGCGGTCGCTGGGGGTGAGCGGCGATACCGCCTTCGACCCCGCCCTGATTGATTGGCTGGCCGAGGCGAACATCATGTTCCACGAATCTACCTATGGCCCCGGCCATACCCCCTACGCCGCCCTGCGCGATTATGCTCTGAGCAAGCCCAGCCTCGTGGAACGGCTGTACCTCTACCACTACCCCGACAACTTCGACATTGCCAAATCCGTCCTGAAGGTGGCGGAAGTAGGCAAGATTTACCGTGCATAAGGGTAGCAGGTAGAATGTTGTACCCCTGTGTTATAATTCCCCGATGAGTGCCCTGAGCAAAATAAAGATACGCCCAGTCAGCGGCATTGCCGAGTGCAATGCGATTGCCGATTTGCAGGTGGCGGCGTGGGGATTCGGCCCCGCCGATGTGATACCGGCGCACAGCATCGCCGCCATCATCAAGAGCGGCGGCATCGTGCTGGGCGCGTTCGTGCGTACCCTCGACGGCGAGCAGATGATTGGCTTCGCCCTCGGCTGGACGGGGCTGCGCGGCGGGCGGCCCTACCATTATTCCGATATGCTGGCGGTGCTGCCCGATTACCAAGAGCATGGGGTGGGCCGCACCCTGAAGCTGGCCCAGCGCGAGGCGGCGATGGCGCAGGGGCTGGAACTGATGAGTTGGACATATGACCCGCTGGTGGCCCGCA
>JBBSEE010000113.1:0-7402 GCA_038239995.1 Chloroflexia bacterium
CGACACATCGGTGCCCACCCTACCCAGTGGGTGCTGTTCAAGCCGGTGTGGAAGGCGGACCAGTGCCTAATACCGGAGCAGGAAGATTTATCTATCCCCTCTCCCTTTGGGAGAGCCAATCAATCCCCTCTCCTTTTGGGAGAGGGTAGGGTGAGGGTATATGGAGTTTAACCCAGTCATCATCAAAGACCTGCGGGGGCGGATGCGGGGGCGGCGGGCGGTCATCTTCATGACCTTCTACCTTGTGCTGATTAGCGGGATTATGCTGGCCGTGTATGCCGCGCTATACAGCTCTAGCCCCTATGGGGCGTTCAGCAGCCCGCCGGTGGGTCGCTCGATCTTCACCGCGGTCATCGTGGTGCAATTGCTGCTGCTCAGTATCATCAGCCCCATCAGCACCGCGGCGGCGATTAGCAGCGAACGCGAACGCCAGACCTACGATGTGCTGCTCACCACCCTGCTGTCGCCGCGCAGCATCATCCTCGGCAAGCTGATTGCTGCACTGGCCTATTCGCTGCTGCTCATCGTGGTGACTATCCCCCTTGCGGTGCTGTCGCTGCTGCTAGGGGGTATCGGCATCGAGGATGTGCTGTTTGCCAACCTCGTGCTGCTGGCGATGACCTTGCTGTACGGCAGCTTTGGCATCTATAGTTCATCGCTGATGCGCTCCACCCTCGGCGCGACCTCGCTATCCATCGGCTTCGTGGTGTTCGTCTCCATCCTGCTCCCCCTGCTCGGCTATCTGCTCGGCTACAGCTTGGGCGGCAGCGGCACCTTCTACGGTTCGACCGCCAGTTCACTCACCAGTGTGTTCAGTTGGGTCAGCCCCCCCTTCGCCCTGCTCGACCTATTTAACCATAACAGTAGTCAGATATTCTATAACCCCCGCGTGATCGCAGGCGGCGGGGGCAATACTGCGCCCCCGTTCGTGTTCCCCTCATGGATTGGCTTCCTCATCGTGGCGACGCTACTCAGCGGCCTGCTAGTGCTGGCAAGCACTCGTGCGCTCCGCCCTCGCGACCGCCGCAGCAGGAAGGTAGAAGGTAGAAGTTAGCATGGACAAATCGGTCATCATCTTCATCCTATTCGCGGTGGGGTTCGCGGCGGCGGTGGTGGGGGTGGTATTGTTCCTCGCGGCGCGGCGGTTGCCTGCGGCGGTGGCGGCCAACAAGCTGGTGTATATCGCCCGCAGCCTCAAGGCGACGCGCGGCGAAGGGGGCGACTACTTTGCCGAGTACGACAATCGCGGGGTGCGCCTCGACCTAAGCAACGATGGTGGGTCGGGCCACCTGCATATCGCCATCGAGCCGGTGCGCGGCTTGGCGGGCTGGCGGCTGAACCAGCAGGCGGGCGGCGGGTGGGAGATAACCTCGCCCCAGCCCAGTGTCGCCGATGCGCTATGGGCGGCGGGGCTGGAGGGCTACCTCGCCCCCCTGCGCGACTACGACGACCTCTACCTCGACTACCAGCCCGGCGTGCTGACGTTGCACTGCGTCTACCGCTTGCCCAACCCCTACGCGGTGCCTGACCCCGACCAGTTCGGCGAGCAACTTCGCGCCCTCGCCACCATCGCCCACCTTAACGAGCAAGCCAACCCCAACCTCGACCAACAGGGCCACGTAGAGTGGTCGTGAACCTCTCCCCACCCGATTGCGTATTATATGGGGGGGTAGGGTTGAGGGGGTGATGAATTATGAATTATGAATTATGAATTATGAATTATGATGAGGGCTGAAGGGGCGCAGATTCATCGCGCCCACTGTGGGGAGGACCCGCCAGCGGATTAGGTTTAGCGGAGCAGCGGAAAAGGTAGCAGACGTAGGGGCGGGTTGCACTCGCCCGTTTGGGGACGACCTGCCAGCGGATTAGGTTCAGCGGAGCAGCGGAAAAGGCGACCGATGTAGGGGCGGGTTGCACTCGCCCAACCGTAGCAGACGTAGGGGCGGGTTGCACTCGCCCAACCGTAGCAGACGTAGGGGCGGGTTGCACTCGCCCAGCCTGATATAGGGGCGGGTTGCACTCGCCCATCCGCTACTTCGCCCTTCCGTGCTTCCGTAGTTCTAACCCACCTATATATGCAACATTGCGTGACAGTTTTACGTCTTTATGTTATAACATGGGTACATTAGCAGGGAGCGACGGATGAGTACGCGGATTATTGACACCCAAGCGGTATATGATGATTTGCTGGGCGACTTGCGGCGGCTGGAGCGGCGGTTGCGCTGGCAGGAGGCGATTGCGCGGCTGCCGCTGGCGATGGGCCTCGGCTTCGGCGCGGCGGCGGTTGTCGCCGCGGCGGCCCGCATCTGGCCGATATATACCGCGCCCCAAGTGCAGCGCATCGAGGTGGGGTTGTTTGCCCTCGCCCTCGCCCTCAACTTCATCGTCGCCTTCCTCCGCCCCCGTCCCCGCATCGAAGTGGCCCGCCGCCTCGACCGCGCCCTTGCCCTAGAGGAGCGCATCAGCACCGCCGTTGACGCGCACGAGCATCATGCGGGCGGCACGCTGGTGGCTCTACAAGCGGCAGATGCCGCCCGCGCCGCCCACAGCGTTGACCTCAGCCACGCCTTCCCCGTCCGCATCCGCCTGCGCGACCTTGCCTTCAGCGGGGTGCTGGCGGTGATGCTGCTGCTAGCGATGTTTGCCCCCAACCCGCTGGAAGTCGCCGCCCGCCAGCGCGAAGCGGTCAAGGCTAGCCAGCAGACCACCGCCGAACGCATCCAGCAGGTGCAGCACGAAATCGAACAAGCCCCCAACGTGGACGACCCGGTGCGCCAACAGTTGCTGGGCGAACTCGATGCCCTGCGCCACGACCTAGAAAGCGGCAACCTCACCCGCGAACAGGCTTTGGCCCGAATGCAGCAGACCGAGGATAACCTGAAGAAGCTGGTAGACCCCGCCACCCTCGCGGGCAAGGAAGCCCTCACGCGGCTGGGGCAGGAACTGGGTAAGTTCAGCGACCCCACGGTGCAGACGATTGCCAATGACCTACAACTGGGCAACTTCGACAACGCGGCGCAGGGGCTGCATGACCTCGCCAACAACCTCGCCAACCTCCGCCCCGACCAAGTTACCGCCTTGCAGCAAGCCTTGCAGCAGGCCAGCCAAGCCCTTGCCAATATTGACCCCAAGCTGGCTGCGAAGCTGGCCCAAGCAGCCGATGCGCTGAAGAATGGCAAGCCCGATGCCGCTAAACAGGCGTTGGACGATGCCGCCAACCAAATCGGCGATGCCGCCCAAGCGATTGCCGCGCAGCAACAGTTGCAGAAGGCTCTAGCCCAAGTGCAGGACGGCGAGCAGCAGGTGGCGCAGGCCGGTCAGCCCACCCCCGGCCCCCGCGCGAGAGCGACCGCGGTAGCGGGGGCGGGCAATGGCACACCATCAGCAGGCGGCACCCCTATCCCCGCTGCTGGCACGCCGGGGGCGGGTCAGTCCGGCAATCAGGCTAGCGGCACGCCGGGGGCGGGTCAGTCGGGCAATCAAGCTAGCGGCACGCCGGGGGCGGGCAGTCAGCCCGGCAGCAACAAGGGCAACCCCAGCGGGGGCAATAGCGGCACCAACCCCGATGCCAATCAGCCCGCCGCTGGCTCCGGCCCCGGCAGCGGCCTCTCCTCTGAGCGGGTCTACGCCCCCGAACCGGGCCAGAACCCAGTCGGCACCCCCTTGCCAATTGACAACAACAGCAATGGCGGCGGGGGCAGCGGCACGGGCAAGCCGATCGGCTCCGGCAGCGGCGGCGCAGGCACGGGCACTGGCCCCGGCAGCAGCACCGGCAACGGCAGCGGCAACCCCCCCACCGTCCCCTACGGCCAAGTCTACAAGCAGTACAGCGACCAAGCCAATAGTGACCTACAGAACAGCTACATCCCCCAGAACCTGAAGAGCTACGTGCGCGACTACTTTACCTCGCTAGCCCCACCGCAGTAATGGGCAGAATGAAGAAGGTAGAAGGTAGAATCGAGAATGGTAAATGGTAAAAGATGATTGACGTAGGGGCGGGGTTGGGCCGCACGGCGGGGGAGCAAGCGCGGGTCTGGGGGGTCAGCCCCCAGCTGATGACGGGGACGGCGGTAAATCGCAACTGAGTGGATGATGGGCACGAGGCCGCATTTGATGGTTGATAATGAAGTTCGGCCACATCCACCATCACCCGCTGGGGGCACCCTCCAGACCCCCGCGCCGCTCCCCCATCTTTCCTAGACTTGATGAGTATGGGGTGAATCGCATCCGCCCGGCTAAAGTGCTATGATAGACGTTGAAGGGAGGCACTAGCGATGGCCCAATCAATTATCCGCCGCACCATTATAGACATGGCTCTACGTCGGCAGCGGCCCGGCAGCGGCAGCAGCAAGCGATTTTTGATGAAGCGCACCACCAACGTAATCTGGCCCGACCTCGACCCCATTTTGCGGCCCATTCATTGGGCGGTAATCGGAGGTGCAGCCACCCGTCTGTATATGCCGGAGCGCGTAACCCATGACTACGACATAGCGGTTAGCTCATCTGATGGGCCAGAGGTGCAGGCGAGGTTTGGGGGAGCAGGTTATCAATATATTGGGGAACACCAAGCGGGCGGTACATCATGGCGGGATGAGGATGGATTGAAGATTGATGTAATTGCGTGGGATACTGATTGGGCATCTGCCGCCGTAGCCGAAGCGCAATACAATCGGGACGGACAGGGCTTGCCAATATTGCCTCTCTCCTACCTTGCTCTCACCAAGCTACTAGCAAACAAAGCGCAAGATATTGCCGATATATCCCGAATGCTCGGTTGCGCCGACGATGCGGCGTTGCAAGAGGTTCGCACCATCATCGCCCGCTATTCGCCCGAAGACAACCCCGACCTCGAAAGCCTCATCTACCTCGGTAAGCTGGAAGTGGATAATGCTGCTTAATCTAATCCAAAATCCCAAATCCAAAATCTAAAATCCCCAAGGTTGCCCACGCCTCATCCACCTGCGCCTGTGTCTGGGCGATGCTGCCGCTGTTGTCAATCACCACATCGGCGCGGGCCAGCTTGTCGCTGACTGGTGGCTGGGCGGCAAGGCGGAGGTCGGCTTGCGCGGCACTCAGGTTGTTGCGGGCCATCAGCCGCGCCCGCTGTTGGGCCGCGTCGCAGACCACCACCCACACGCGGTCCACGTGGTCGCCAAGCCTTGTCCGCCCCTCTAGCAACTTGACCGCGTCTATCACAATCACCTTGTAGCCGCGCTGCGTCGCCGCGGCCACCTCGTCCCATATCAGCTTGCCAATCGCGGGGTGGGTAATATCTTCCAGCTTCGCCAATTCAGTGGCATCACCGAACACAATTTGGCCCAGCGCGGCGCGGTCAATCGTGCCGTCCGCCCGCCGTACCGACGGCCATCGCGCCACCACCGCCTCGTATGCCCCGCCGCCCGGCAGCTGCACCCGATGCGCCGCCGCGTCCGCGTCAATCGTGTACGCGCCGTGCGCCGCCAGCATCGCCAGCACCGTACTCTTGCCCACCGCGATATTGCCGGTCAGCCCAATTAGCATCACGCTACCTCGAATCAAGAATGTAGAAGGTAGAATCTAGAATCAAACGTCAAGTCCTATCATCTTCTTTAATCTTTAATCTTTAATCTTTAATCTACATCAGCCAACCATTGCTCGGTCTGGCGGGGGGTGTGCAGGTGGATGACTTGCAGATGCGCGTGCTGGGGCTGGCTGAACAGTATCGGGTAATCGCGCCGCCGCTTCTTGTAATTCTTGATGGCCCAAACGAACACGCTGTTGTCGTTGGGACTGAGCGCGTTACGCAGCGACTCGCGATTGCCGTTCCACAACTCCTCACGGGTAAACACCCGACGCAAGGTGCGCCGCGCCAGCCGCCGCAGTATCAGCCCCAGCGTGTAGTCCAGCCAGACGAGGGTATCGGCCTGCGCCCAGATGATGTCGCGCACCGTGCTATAGTTGCCGTCCACCACCCACGCATCGCCACGCAGCGCGTTAGTCACCCGCGCTCGAAACACCTCATCCGCCGCCTCGGTCCAGTTCGCCTCCCAGTGCAGCGCGTCCAGTTCGACGTGCGGTATGCCCAGCATTCGCGCCAAGTGTCGCGCCAGCGTGGTCTTGCCCGACCCGCTCGACCCCAGCACTACGATGCGCCGCCCGATGTGGCTATCCACCGCCGCCCCTTTCTGAAGGTAGAAGGTAGAAGGTAGAAGATAGAATGGTAGAAGGTAGAAGGTAGAAGGTAGAATGGTAATAGGCTTGAACGAAGGGCGTACCAATAAGGATACGCCCCAGATGCTATCTTCTACCTTCCTATTTCCCTCACCCAGCCTCTCCCAGAGGGAGAGGGGAGGAGGGTTAGGCCACTGCCATGCTTGCCAGCCGCTCCCAGTCCTTATACTTGCGCTCAAGCTCGACCTCGGCCTGCTCGTATTCGCGGCCCAGCCGACTGATGGTGGCGAGGTCGCGCTGCTCGGTAGCCGCGCCGAGGTCGGAGGTAAGCTGGTGCAGGCGGGTTTCCAGACCGTCAATCTGTTGCTCAAGCTGCTCCACATCGCGGCTGTGCTGGCGGGGGTTGGTGAACACCGTGGTGCTGGTCTGGCCGTTGCGCTTGCCATTGGGGGGCGGGGGGGGTGGCTGGGCCTTGCCATTCTTGGTGGGCGCGGGGTGGGCCTTGCCGTTGCGGGCGGCACCGTTCGCGCTGGGGCGGGCCGCGCCGTTCGCGGTGGCGGGCTGGCCCTTGCGCTTGGCCGGGGCGGTTTGGGGGGCGGGCGGTTGCAGCACGTTGATGCCTTCGCGTTCGCGCCGCGCCAGTTCCGCCTGATAATCGCTGTAGTTGCCGATGAAGGTTTCCAGCTTGCCCTTGTTCACCACCCATGTCTGGGTTGCCACCGAGTCAATGAAGAAGCGGTCGTGTGAGACGAACAACAGGCTGCCGCCGTATTCGCGCAGCACATCTTCTAGGGCTTCACGGGCACCGATGTCGAGGTGATTGGTCGGCTCGTCGAGGATGAGGAAGTTGGCGCGGGCAAGGGTCAGCTTGGCAAGGGCGACGCGGCTACGTTCGCCGCCGCTGAGGTCGCCAACGCGCCGATACACCTCATCGCCGGTGAACATGAAGCGGGCCAGTAGGTTGCGGGCGGTCTCCTCGGTCATCGGCTGGGCACTCATCACCTCGGTGATAATATCGCGTTCGAGGTTCAGGCCTTCGTGCGCCTGCGCGTAGTAGCCGACGATGACATTCGTCCCCAGCTTCAGCGAACCGTGCAGGGGGGGGAGTTCACCCACGATGGTCTTCAGCAGGGTGGATTTGCCGCTACCGTTGGGGCCGATGAGGGCGACCCGTTCGCCTCGCCGTAGCTCCACATCGGGGAGGCGGAACAGGATGCGTTCACCCTGCACCCCATCACGGCGATTGCGGTAG
>JBBSEE010000114.1:0-7373 GCA_038239995.1 Chloroflexia bacterium
CCAACCCGTTCGTGGACATCAACGGCAATATCTTCTACCCGGCTATTCACTACTTCACTTGTGCGGGCATCGTGTTGGGGGTTGACCCTACCCACTTCAACCCCGCCGGTCTGGCGATTCGGGGCGAGTTCACGCGGGTGGTGATTCGAGGCTTCGGCATCCAGTTGGTAACACCTACAGGCGGGGGGCAAAGTTTCACCGACATCCCGCCTAGCCACTATGCCTATCTATATATCGAGTCGGGGAAGGCAGCAGGGATACTCACGGGCTACACCGCCGCCGAATGTGCCGCCGCCAATGCCGCCTATCCCTGCTTCCTAGCCAATCGGCAGATTACACGGGCGGAGCTAACCCGCTTGGTGGTCAAGGCGGCACACTACCCCTTGCTGCTACCCCCGAACCCCACCTTCTCAGATGTACCTTATAACTACTTCGCCTATCGCTACGTTGAAACTGCTTACGCACACGGGGTAATCCTCGGTATAGACCCCACCCACTTTGCCCCTGACCGCAACATCCGCCGCGACGAGATGTGCCAGATTATCTACAATGGCATCATGCTGCCGTAGAAGCAAGGCGGGACAAGCAGCAACTATAAAGCGAGGGGCGCACCTGTATAGGCGCGCCCCCTTCACCGTATACTTGAATATCCCCTTGCACCGTTCCCCATTGTTGGGCTACCGCTGCGAAATCAACCGCGCCGCCAGTTCGTCGCCCATCGCGATGCTGTAGTTCTGCCCGCGGTCGTGGGGGTAGACTTGGAACATATTGGCGAGGTAGACGTTGGGCAGCGGGGTATCGTGCGGGGGGATATGCTCCTTGTAGTCCACCGTCACAATCGGCTGGGCGTAGGCGGCCTGCCAGTTGTATATCTGCTTCACCCATGATTGGTCGAAGTTGGGGTTCATCTTCTTCAGGTAGGGGGTGTACTGGTCCAGAATCTGCTGCGGTTCTTGGTGGAACAAGGGATGGTCCATGGGCAGATAGTTGCCGAGGTAGAGCAGACGCTGGCTGCCATATTCAGCGGGGTCAATCAGGTTGGTGTGTTCCACCGCGGCGAGGAAGGGATATTCAGGGTCGAGGATGCTCATCCAGTAGGTACGGTCGAACATCTGGTGGTCGAGGGCGAGGATGAGGCAATGCGCCCCATACGCCTGCCCCCAGTTGTACTTGGCAACGTAATCTGCGGGCAGCCCCGCGGCGAGGCGGACGAACAGGCGGCTAGGGAAGGTGCAGACGAGGCGGTCAAACTCGAACTCGCGGCCATCCTCCAACTTGACCTTCACCTTACCGTCCGGCTGACTGGCGATGCTGGTCACGGTCTCGCCCAGCAGGATGTCGCCCCCCTTGCCGCGAATGCCCTCCGCCAGCCGATTGTAGATTTGCTGGAAGCCGCCATGCAGGTAGCCGAGCGAGGTGGTGCGGTCCTTGATGCGTGCCCACAGCCAGCTAGCCACAATCGTATCCGCCACCGCCCCGAACTTGCCCGCCAGTTGTGGCCCCCACACCTTGTCGTAAACGGTCTTGCCCATCCACTTCTTCACCCATGCGGCGGCAGTCACTCCCTCCAACCGATGATAATTGCGCTCTAGCTTCAGGTAGGCGGCCCCCGCGGCGAGGCGGAGACGGCTGGGAATGGCGAGCGGCTTATAGCGCAGCACCGCCGCAGGCGAGTCCAGTTGGTAGGCGGCACCCTTGTACCACATACTGGTAATCGGGCGCAGCCATTCCAGCTTGTCGCCGAGACCCAGTTCCTTGATCAACGCTTCGATGGTGGTATCAGTCTTGAAGATGTGGTGGTAGAACTTCTCAAGATAGGTGCCGCTCTCGCCCACGAGGAAACCCGCCGCGAGGCCGCCCACTTCGCGCTCCCGCTCAATCACAGTAACATGGTCGCCCGCGTGGGCCAACCGATAGGCGACGGTCAGGCCTAGTGCCCCTCCGCCGAGGATGCCAGTGTTCAAGTTTATGAGGTCTCCTTTAGATTTGCCGATATTGTAACCCAGCCACCCCCCAGCGTCAAGCAATGTATTGCCCACCCTGCTATTATCGGCGGGGCGGGCGATTTGTTGGTGATGGGTTGGCTAATTGCTCAAGCGTGGTCGGGGTTTTTCTCTTTATGGGTGAGGGCATCTACCTCCCCTTCCATCATCGCGCTGACCGCGCCAAGCAGTTGGTCTATGTTGAAGGGCTTCAGCACCACTGTCACTCTCATCGCCTTCAGGTGGCCCTCCATCTCCTTCACCCGGTTGCTGGCCGCGGTGCAGACGATAATCGGGATGTTGCTCAGGTCTTCGGTCATCTTTATCTTTTGCAGGGTCTGCCAGCCGCTGTCCTCGCCGTTCATCAGATAATCGAGGATAATGAGGTCGGGTTTGGTCTTGCGTAGCTCGTCGAGTTCACGGATGGCGAAGGAGCGTAGCTCTACCTCGTAGCCCTCGTCGGTGAGAATGTCTTTGAACAGTTCCAGTATCTCTTGGGTATCGTTGACCACAAGGATGCGTTTCTTCACCGTATCTCTCCCTCTAAGCCATGCTGGTGTGGAACAATAACTCGCAATTAGCTGAAGAATTATAGCCTAATCCGAGTATGAAAGTAAAAAGGAGCAAGAGAAAGCTGCCGCTTCAGGAGCAGCAGCTTCTTGAGCAAGAGGGATTATAGCATATGAAGAAGGGTTATCCTAATTTTGGGGGCAGGACTTCGCCGAGTTACTACTATCAGCTAGATGCGCTGCAACAACTGGGCAGGCGTTAGTATGGTCATGGCTGCACCAGCAAACTTCGCGTCGCGGGTCACAATCGCATCAAGGTTGGCGGTGATAGCACTGGCGAGTTGCAGGTTGTCCTCAAGGTCGCTGCCAGTTTGTGCCAGTGCGGTCTGCATAACCTGCTCGGTGAACCAGATTATCTGGAAACTGGCGAGGCAGTGAAGCACATCAGCATATGCACTTCGTCTAGCATCCTCTGGCAGGTAGCCCTGACCTTTGCGGGCTGCGCGACCAAGATAGAAGATGTTGGGCAAGGAGGTGGCTGCTACATAGATAACTAGCTTGCCTTCATCGTTCGCTTGAAGCACCGCCAAAGCATCAGCATAGAACTGTCCACGGGCGAGAAACGCATCGAGCAGGACATTGACATCGAGCAGCACCAGCATCATCCGTAACGCTCCATTCGCTCTTCCTCAATCATCTGAGCTACTTCTTCATCGGTTGGGGCAGGCTGTCTGAAGTTCATCCGACCGGCGATTTCGACGCTAGGGTGTCGCCGTCCAGCGGCAATGTCATCCACCAACTGGCGAACTTCATCTTCGCTGGTAGGTGGGCCGGGAGCTGCCATCCGCCCAAATATTTCAGCTACCGCGTTGCGTCTCTTTGGCGTGGGCGGGGGGATAGCAACCAACGTGTTGATGATGAACTGTGCAAGGCGAGCGCGTTCGGCGGCGGGCCAGTTTTCTATCTGTTGACGTACTTGGTCGTAATCAGCGGCCTGCTCCGAGGTTGATGCTGCGGTGGGGCGTTCAACGTGTGCGGAAGTCATTACGGTTGCTCCTTTCTGCCTACGCCATATATTATAGCGCAATGGTCAAGCCCTATTCCTCTTTGCTCCGCCCGTTCTTATGCCCATTGCTGCGCTCGAAGGCGAGGGTGGAGTAGCCCGCGGCCTTCAGGGCTTTCGCCACCTTCTGCATTGCGGAATCCCTTGCCCATGCGTTGGTCTCTGGCAGATTGACCAGCGCGTGGGTGGGGCTGAGGCGGCGGACTAGATAGCTGGCGGTCTTGCGGCTGGCGGCTAGCTCATCCAGCACGCTGGGGTCGTCCACCTCTAGGATGGTGGCATCGCTGAGGCGCACCCGCTTGATGCTCCGCCCCCAATCCTCGATGCTGCGGGCCACATTCTGCGGCACCTCCCGCTGGCTCTCCTCGGCAAGGAACTTGAGGATGTCGGCCACGCTCATATCGCCCTCCAACGCCCGCGTCACGCTCTCGCGGGTGATGGTGTAGACGCTGACCATATCGTGACGGGCAAGGTCGGTGAACTTGAGCAACCGCCACAGCGGACCGCTCTCTGGATGAAATACCAGCACCTCGAAGTTGGGTTGCAGCAGCAGCATCTTGTGGGTGCGAGTATGCATCTTGGGTAGCTTACCCTCGCCGCCGCTCTGGAGCAACTCCATCGCCTCCGGCTTGATGCGGAAGGCGACGAAATTGCCCTCCGCGTCATAGCCGGTGTCCACCATCCCCAGCCAGTGCAGCCCTGTCTCCACCACGTTGAGCAACAGTCGCCCCTCGCGCTGCGGCCATTCTTGGTGGAAGCGGGTCAGGTTGCGATAGCCGAGGTAACGCACCGTGTCTGCCTTGCTCCGGAACACGAAGGGGTCGGCCTGCTCGATGTGGTGCAGCAGGCTGAGGGCACTATACCAACGGCCCGGCTCTAGGGCGGCCAGCTTACCCACCACTTGCTTGCGCCCGGCGGTGATGTCGCCACCCCACCAGTAACCGTTGCTCATCACCATCGGCTCGAACCAACGGCGGTCATCCAGCCACATCTTGAACAGACGGCGTTGCTGCGAGGCGAAAGTAAGGTTGGCGGCCCAATCCTCGGTGCGCGGGGTGGTGACCAGCAGACTGCCCTCTTGTTCCAGCAAATCCAGACTGAGCGCGGCGTGCAGCACAAGGTCCAGCCGCCCCTCCGATTGTTCTTGCACCAGCAGCATATCGTTGATGCGCTTGACGAGGCGTTTGGGGATGCGGCTGTCCTGCGCGGTGAGGGTGACTTGGTTCTGCTGCACGAAGTTGAGGACGCTGAGGATGTCCCACGCCAGCGCGTAGCCGGGCACCACCCGCTTGGTGGTCGGTTCGCCGTCCAACAGTTCAAGGGGAGGTGGCTCTTTAGTCACTGGCACATGGGGCTGGAGGATGTCTTTGGGGATGAAGAAAGTGCGGGTGGCTCGCTCGTAGGTTTCCAGCACGAGGAAGCGTTGGGCAAGGTGGCGCAGGCTCTGGCGCAAGTCAGTCTCTGCCAAACCCGCCTGCTTACGTAGCTCGACCAGCTTCATCCGCCCCCCATGCTGGCGCAGCAAATCGTATATCGCCTTCGCACTGGGGGGCAGGATGCTGACCATGTTGGCGACTCGCTCCGGCTGGCTGAGGGCTTCCAGCAGCAGGTCGGCCACCTCCTCCTTGTAGTAGGCAGGCTGGGTGAACTTCAATCGCCATGCCAGCGCGATTTGCTCTAGCTGGGCTAGCTCATAGTAGTCGAACAGCTTGCTGATGCTGGCATCGAAGCGGGGCGGCTCAGTGATCTCCTGAGCCAGCTTTTTCAGCACCCGCGCCACCTCGTTGCTAATCGAAACCGCCTGCCGCTCGTCGCCGCTGCCCATGTTCGCCCCGTAGGCGAAACGATACTGCGTGGCCGTGACCCGATTGCCCTTCGTGGTAACCTCCTCGACATCCACCACCCCCAAGCGGCTGAGGTGGGCCAACATCCGCTCCACCTCGTCGGGGGCGAGGGTCATGGCGAGAGGGATGCTGTCCACAAACGCGGCCATCCCCCGTTGCTCCATCAACCAGTGCAGGAACTGATGCTCCGCGCTGCTCATCTCATCCCAAACCCACTTCACCGCCATCTCATCCATCAGTTCGCGGTAGAGCAGCACCGCCAATTCGTTCTGCCCCCCCTTGAAGGGTGGCAACTGCAAGGCGGTAGCGGTCTTCTTCAACTCATCATAGGAGCGGCCCATCAGCCGCCCCAGTAGGTTCTTCAACGCCCTTACCCCCATCCCCGCGCCGCCATCAACGTGGCGCACGCGGTTTATTCCATATGGCTTAATGTCAGGATAGGCAGAAACTTGCTAGCCTATCACCGTTACTTTATATGATAAAACACCCCCACCCATTTGTCAAATTGGCCGCCTTGCACGGGCGCGGCGAAACCGCAACTGCCCTGATTATGTCTAATTACTTAGCCGTCAACCTTGGACCAATCCTTGCTCAAGGGCATATTAGAGGACAATTAGACTCCGCCCCGCGTGCTTGTCTACAACGAGCCGCGCATGTTATAATTGCGTATAATTATGTAGAGCTGATGCGAACCCTGCAACCACGAATTACCTTCGGCATCAGCGTTGATGCTTTTCCCAGAAATGGAGGCTGTGAAGATGTTGTTCTTTAACTTCGGTTATATCCTGTTCGTGCTACTGCCCGCCCTCGCCATCGGCGGCTGGGCTTCGATGCGGGTGCAGAGTACCTATCGCAAGTATTATGCCGTTCCCAGCGTGCGCTGTGTGACCGGCGGCCAGCTAGCCAACCTGCTGCTGCAACAAAACGGCCTCGGCCTCACCAATCCCGCCTATGGCGAAATGGTGAAGATGGGCGACGCAGCCAAGAGCTTCGGCTATGGGGTGCGCGTGTTCGGCGATACCCCCAACGCGCTGGAGAACCACTACGACCCTCGCGACAAGTCGCTGCACCTCAGCCCGCAGGTGTATAACAGCACTAGCATTGCGGCCCTCGCCATCGTCAGCCACGAGGTGGGCCACGCCCTACAGGACGCACAGGGCTACCAGCCGATGAAGCTGCGCGGTGTGCTGGTGCCCATCGCCCAGTTCAGCAGCGGCGGGGCAATTTGGCTGGTTATCATCGGCCTACTCATGCACTCGCTCGGCCTAGCGTGGGTGGGCCTTGCGCTAATGGGCGTGGGCGTGCTGTTCTACCTCGCCACCCTGCCGGTCGAGCTTAACGCCAGCAAGCGCGGCCTCGCGATGCTCTCCAACACCGGCGTATTGGTCACGCCCGACGAGCAGAAGGGGGCGAAGGCAGTGCTATCCGCCGCCGCATGGACCTATGTCGCCGCCCTGCTCACCGCCCTGATACAGTTCATCTACTTCTTCCTCCAAGTCAACAATCGGCGGTGATGAGATGGTTATCAGATTAAAGACTAAAGATTAAAGATTAAAGAGGATAATGCGGGCGGCCCATTCTTGCGATAGGCCGCCTTTCTGTTTGCTTTGTGGCTCGCAAATTGTGTATAATCTGTGTGCAAGGTTTGTACAATGCAGCCAACAGAAAGATATAGCCAACGGATTGTAAAAACGGATAAACGGATTAAGCATACCAGCAGAGCCGCGCCCCGCTAACAAGCCCCCAGCAGGGGTTGGGGGAGAGATGCCGCCTAGCCTCTAACCCAAAAAGCCCCCAGCGGGGGTTTGGGGGAGAGATGCCGCCCTACAGCAAAGCCCATAATCCGTTTATCCGTTTCCACCCAATCCGTTGGCTGCACTCTACCATAAGGGGCGCAGCAAATGGCAAAGAAAGTAGTGGTAATTGGCAGCGGCTTCGCTGGGCTGGCGACCGCCATCCGCTTGCAGGCGGCGGG
>JBBSEE010000115.1:0-7369 GCA_038239995.1 Chloroflexia bacterium
ACCGTCGCCATTGCCCAGCATTACTTTGACATTGACCCCAAAGCCGAAAGCGAGGTCGGGCTTGCCATCGCAGTTGAAATCAGCCGTCACCAGCGTGAACTCGCAGCATTGGGTGGACACGTTAGTGAAGGCTTGGAAGGTGCCATCGCCATTGCCGAGCATGATGCCCAGCACATTGTTTTTAGCGATGACCACATCGAGCTTGCCATCGCGGTTGAAGTCGGCAACCGCGGCCACGTGGGTCTGTTGGTCGTTGGTGTAGATTTGGGAGGGGGCGAACGTGCCGTTGCCGTTGTTGAGCATCACCGAGATGCCACCGGGGTAGTTGGTGGTAAGCAGGTCAGGCCGCCCGTCACGGTTGAGGTCGGCGGCGGTTACTTGGTCGGGCTGGGTATGTTGTCCCACACTGTAATCGGTGCGATTGAAGCTGAGGTTGGTGGTTTGCCAATCGGGGTGGAGGGAGATGGATGGGTTAGATGCGGCTCGTACTGATGACCACAGCGGGGGGACAAGGCTGATGGTCATAATCAAGGCAACCGTGATTGCCAACCCACCGATGATACGTTGGTTGTTGCTCATCTTGCTCTTCCTTTCTGCACTATGCTGCGGAGCGACCTGCCACAGCCGCGCCGCATTTGGCCTTCTTCTGCACTATCAGCATAGCCGAAAGTTACCAATTTGTCAATAGGTATGCTGGACAAAATAGGGTTGTTGCAACCTAAGTTCGGGACTGGCTGCATAACGCCTATCTTATACCAATTACGTTTGGTGGTGATGTAAATTGGGCCGGGGCGAGCGCAGCCCGCCCCTACGTAAATACTCCATCGGCTTGACGAATTGGTATTAGTTGGGTTGTACTAGTCCATACACCGTCTTGGCCGCTTGCGCCCGCGTGATGTTGGCGTTGGGCTGGAAGTGGTTGGTATCCACCCCGCTCATCAGGTGGTGGCTCTTGGCCGCCACCACGAAGCAATAGGCACAGTAGCTGGTGGGCACATCCAAGAATCAGGGGGTGGGGGGGAACTCTGCCGCATAGCCAGCGGCCTTGACCGCGATGCGAGCCATCTGCGCCCGCGTCACCGGCTGGGTCGGCTGGAAGCTGCCGTCGGGGTAGCCGCTAATCGCGTCATGGGCGGCGGCGGTCTCGATGTACTGGTAGGCCCAGTAGCCGGTTGGCACATCGCTGAAGCTAGGGGTAGGAGGGTTGACCAGCGTCCAGCCCTCGGCGGCCACGATAATCTTGGCAAGCTCGGCGCGGTTGACTTGGCGGTTGGGGCTGAACAGGCCGGGGCCAGTGCCGCGCACCACCCCGCGCTGGGTAAGCTGCTGAATCTGCGACCATGCCCAGAAGCCGTAGGGCACATCGGTGTAGGCGTATATCGCCGCCCCCTGTGCGATAATCGCCCGTTGCAGGGTGGACACGTCTACGGTGCGGGGGGGGATGTTCGCCGCCGCGGCCATCGCTGCCGCCACCCCCGCTGCTTGGCCCATCGCCATCCGCACTGGCTCCATCCGCAACGCCGCGTATCCAACATGGCTGGCCGACACCGCTAGCGGCACCAGCAGCCCATCTATGTGCTGGGGCACCATCACCCCATAGCTGACCTGATACGGGTAGGCGTTGCCAATCCAGAACTGGCCGTCGCTGCCGGTGGTTACTCCGTCCGACACATACTGCACGGTGTGCGAGTCGAGCGCGTACTTGCCCGCCGCCACCGAGTCGGTGATATAGGCAGGTCCGTGGGGGTCGCAGCCGTTGATAGTACAGCCGAAGTCCTGCTCCTTCATCGTGGACAAGCCCACCAGCCGATAGCCCTCGCGCACGTAGAATTGGCGGGGGGCACCGTCGGCAGTGCCGTACTCGGTCGTCGGTCGCCAACCTTGCGCCGCGTCCACGTGCGTCTGCGCCCAATACAGGAGGCTGAGGGCGTAGAGGCGATGCTTCTGCTCCACCTCGGCGCGGGTGTTCGGCTGGGTCAAGTAATTGTCGGGCACATCGGGCCACACATAGTTCGCGCCCGGCAGATCGCCCATGTTCAGTTCCAGCTTGTTGTTGGGCAAAAATCGCTTCCACTGGTACCAAACATCGTTCCACTGGCCGAGGGGAATCGCCTCAAAGCTGTGTTGGTAGCTGAGGTAGACCTCGTTCTGGTCGCCGGTATGCCCGAAGCGGTCGGGGATGTTGGCGAAGGGGTTGGCGATGAGCGGGCGTTGGGGGGCATATTCGAGGGTAAGCAGGTAGCTATAGGCCATTAGCCCATAGTCGCCGTCGCCGATAGACACGCCGGTGTTCGGCACCACGTAGGTTTTGCCCGCGTCGAGTTCGCCGTAAGCCCGTGCCCGCAATGGGGCGGGAGCCGCATTGCCGCTGCTGCTGGGTTCACGGCCAAACACATAGTCCTGCCACAGCGTGCCTGCGTCGGCTAGCACGTCCCCGCGATAAGTCGCGTCAATCACCACCTTGCCCATCACGCTTACGGTCTGGGTGAGGCCGCCGCTGCTGGTCAGCACGTTCACGCCGCTGATGCGCCCACTGTCGCTAATCACCCCGCTGTAGGGCGAGTTGAGCATCAGGGTCAGGTTCGGTTCGGCGAGGGTCATGCTGTACAGTATCGCCGCTGCCACCGCTGGCTCATAGTTGTAACCACTCGTGGGATACTGAGCGGCGAGGTTACATTGCAGGTTACGCATTTGCAGGTAACAATCACCGGTCGTCATATCCCAATGATAGGAGGCGTAGCCCACATCATAGGTGCCGCCCATCTGTTTGGCGATGATTGCCCCCGCAATGGTAGGGTTGGCATAGTTGGTGTCTACCACCACGGCGGCGGGGGAGAAGCATTGCAGATGCCCCGCGTCGCGCTGGGCGGCATAATAGTCGCGTACCCGCAGGCGGAACTCCTCGAACAGCCCACTGCTGGCGTTCGCGTCGCCATCGGTGACGCTCACCCCGCCCGCGGAAATCATTCCACCCAGCCATGCGCCGTCGGCAATCAAGGCGGTGTGTGCCCCCTGCCGCGCCGCGCCAATCGCCGCTCCTACCCCCGCCGAACTGCCGCCCACCACCACCACATCGTAGCTGCCCACCGTGACCGGCTTGGTGCTTGGCCCTACGCTCGGCGGCGGGGTAGCGGTGGATATAGGATAAACCCCCGGAGTGATGACAATTGGCACGGGGGGGCCATCGTCGGCGCGGGCGGTCATCGCCCCCGGTATCAGTAGCAGCGCGACCACCATTAGCATTGCGGCGGTCAACTTTGCGGTGCGATATTGCTTCAAATGTACCTCCTACAGACAAGAGCGAACCATCGCTCGCCCCGACCGAAATTACCCTTGTTACCTTGCCCCATAATACCAAATTGGCCGCCCTAGCGCAACAATATACCCCGTGCAGCATGGGGGCGGGGCGGGATAAATCACACCCCTACCTTGCCAGCTACTTCTTTAATCTTTAATCTTTGTTCTTTAATCTCACCACTGGTGGCACTCTTCTTGCACTTTGCAGTTAATAACTTTGTGCAAGGAGGGAAAGGCTGTGAAGCGTATCAATATCAAGCAAGCGTTCGTGGGGGAACCGAACCCCGACCAAGAGGGCATCGCCGCGGAGGCCAGCGACGAGCTAGTGCAGTTCGAGGTGGTGAGCGGCACTTTCTCCCTTGTGGTCGCCAGCAACGTGCCTGACGACAAGGTGTTCGAGAATTATGGCACGATAACCAGTGAGCTAACGCTGGATAACGGCATGGTAGTGCGTTTCGAGATACAGGATGGGGCCGAGGGTGTCACCTTCATGTTCAACAGCCCTAACGTGCAGACTGAGTCGGAGGCGGGGATGAGTACCGCCACCGCCGCGCAGTCGCCCGACCCCGCCGCCGAGGCCACCGAGATGGCCGGGGGGATGAACACCGGCGAGGATTTGCCTGCCAATCAGGGTGCATAAACGAGGGAACATCAACCGGCCTGAGCTTTTATGCTCAGGCCGGTTTTTTTGTCATGTAAAACAAGGAGGCAGCCACAGGGCTACCGCTTATTCTTGATTCCACCTTCTACCTTCTACCTAGCGATTCCCGTCGCGGCTATTTTCGCGCACTAGCGGGTTATCCACCAGATGCTCGGCGGTGAACCAGAATTGCAATTCGTTGGTGCGAAGCACATCGCTCATTAGGATGTCGTTAGTGCCCCAGTCCTCGCTCTCCTCGGTGGCCTTAATTGCCTTGCGGGTCTCGGCGATGATAATCTCATGCGCTTCGAGCAGCCGCGAAATCATCTCCGGCACCTCTTCCGCGCCGTTGGGTGGGCGGTCAATCTTAGTCAGTTCGGCGACATGGCGGGGGTCGCTCACCGCGATGCCGCCTAGCGTCTGCACCCGCTCGGCTAGCAAATCCACCAACTCTAGCTGCTCTTCGGCGTGCTTGTCGAACAGCAGATGCAACTGGTAGAAGGTGTGCCCGGCCACCAGCCAATGGTGCTTCTTATACAGGTTGTAGAGGATAACCGTGTCGGCCAGTATCTGATTGAGTAGCTCACAACTTTCCTGCTTGGCCTTGTCGTCGAGGGCGATGGGCATCTGTCGTAGAGTGCCATACTTCTGTAGCTCCCGCCCCCGCTGGTGGAGGATGGGTTGGGCCTCAGTGGTGTTGCTTCCATTGCGGCTCTTAGTGCGGTTCGGCATATAGCTCTCCTTTGCTGATTTGAGGTGATGAGCTAAGAGAAGCAAGTTGTGTGCCAATCATTGGTTTGCTGGGCAAACGAAAAGCCCCGAACAGTCCTTGCGGAGCATCCGGGGCCTTCCTTTCCGAAAGCATTGCTGCTTGCGTGATGATATTGTATCACTCCTCCCTAATCTTGTCAAGGGGGTTTTCCACATCTTTTTGGCAATTTCTCGCCATTTTGCCGCTCCGCATCAAGAAGGGCGCATCACTATTGATGCGCCCCTCTTTCATCCTTATGCTTTAGCCTTTAATCTAACCCTACTTGTGGTGACGGAACTGGCCGAGGCCCTTGCTCAGGTCGGCCTTCTGGATGCGGTCTAGCACCTTGTTGGCTTGGTCTTGGGTAATCTTGCCGTCCTTGACCGCTTGGTCTAGCTTGGGCTTGACGGTGTTGACTACCGCTGTCTTAAGGTCTTGGTCGCTGACATTCTTGCTCTTGGCGATGTCGGCGAGGGTCTGGCCGCTCTTCAGGTCGCTCTTTAGCTGGTCAGTGGTCATCCCTAGCTTGTCGGCGACGGCTTGGAATACTTGCTGGCCGGTTTCGCGCAACTGGGCCAGCTTGCCCTTGTCCATGTGGCCGAGGCCGACGAAGCCGTTATCTTGGCGTTGCTGCATCGCGCTGTTCACCTTGTCCGCCTGCGCTTGGGTAATCTTGCCATCTTTCACCGCCTGCGCCAGAGTGTCCTTACGGGCTTGGGTCATCGCCCCGGTCAGCTTGTCCTTGCTCACGCCGAGGTTGTCGACCAGCTTCTGGAGGTAGAGGTCGCGGTAGACTTTGCCGTTGCTGCTCTGGGTGGTGGTCTGTCCGCCTGTGGAGGTGCCGTTGCTGGGCGTGCTGGTGGTCTGTGCGGATACCGCGACTACCAGCAGCAGCCCCAACACCAGCCCGCCGATAATCCCCGCGAGGGCCTTTAGGTTAAACTTGTTCATCGTTGCTTGTCTCCTATGTTTGCTGTATTTGGGTTCGCGCTCGAACTGCCGCGCGATGTACTTGGTTGTAACATGGCTAATTATAAGCTATCTGCATTAGTTGTGCATTAGACTGGTGTAAAATGTGTGTAAAACCTTTTGTTTAGCATCTATTGATACGTTGGTGGCACGCACCTACCCCCAACCCCTCCCGATGGGGGGGGCGTGAGAATGGGCAAGGAAAAACCCCGAACAGTCCTTGCGGAGCATCCGAGGTTTTCCTTTCCGAAAGCATTGCTGCTTGCGTGATGATATTGTATCACCACTCCCGCATCTTGTCAAGGGGGTTTTCCACATCTTTTTGGCAAATTGGCAAATTGGATTGACAAGGGCGGCAAATCGCGGTATAATTAGCTGGCTAATGATTAAGGAGTTAACTGTGAACGATGATACCATTCACCACCTAACTGAAGAGCAGGGCCACGCTGCGGTCGCTAAGTTCGACGAGGCGGATATTATGCCGCCGCACTCGTTGAGCGAGATGATAGGGCAGCACCCCAGCCCCAACGCGGGGCAGATAGGGCTTGCCACTGAGTTGCTGGTCAGCATCTTCCGCACTGCGGGGATGCTACACAAGGCGCAGGAGCCGCTCTTCCGCAAGCACAACATTGTCAGCGCAGGCTGGCGCACTCTGGGGGTGCTTTACTTCCACCCCCAACACGCCCTGCCGCTGCACGAGATTAGCCGAATGCTGGCAGTGACCCGCCCCCACATCACCGGGGTGATTGACGCGCTGGAGCAGGACGGCTTGGTCGAGCGCATGACCCACCCCGATGACCGCCGCATTACCCTTGCCCGTTTGACCGACAAGGGGATGCAGCGGCTAATGGAGGTGAGTCCCGGCTATAACGCCTTTGTCGCCGCGCTGTTCAGCCTCTTTAGTGAACAGGAGCAAGAGCAGTTGCTGGCGATGTTGTATCGCCTGCGTCAACATATCGCGGGGAGCAACGTGGCTAATTCGTGCTTCAACGAGGAAGCTAACCCAGCTACATCTGAAGAAGTAAATCCCTCCGGCGCAGCCTGATTGGGGTTGACGCATCTAGTTGTTTATCGTATCATCGGTTTGTTAGCATCGGACACCAGTCAGACACTGGCAGAGGCCAGCAATAAGGAGGAACTGCATGACCGCAACTGAAACCCCGGCCACCGAAGTAATTCAACCGTCGGCAAATGGCACCACCCCGACCAACTTCCCCAGCGGCAAGGCGAATATCGTCCACACCGAGGGGTTGACCAAGCTGTACGGCCAGAACCACGCCGTAGATGGGGTCAGCTTCGATGTGCGTGAGGGGGAAATATTTGGCTTCCTCGGCCCCAACGGGGCGGGCAAAAGCACCACCATCAAGATGCTCATCACCCTCGTGAAGCCGACTTCCGGCCACGCCACCGTAGTCGGCTACGACCTAGCCACCCAGCAGAACGAGATTCGGCGGGCGATCGGCTATGTGGCACAGGAAATCGGGGTGGACAACCGCGCCAGTGGCCGCGAAAATATGGAGCTACAGGGCCACCTCTACAATATGGACTCCGCCGCCATCAAGCAGCGGGTGGACGAGCTACTGCGCTTGGTGGACCTATCTGCCGACGCGGACAAGCTGGCCGGGGCCTACTCTGGCGGGATGCGGAAGCGGCTGGACATCGCCACTGGGCTGATTCACCGCCCCCAATTGCTCTTCCTCGACGAGCCAACC
>JBBSEE010000116.1:0-7357 GCA_038239995.1 Chloroflexia bacterium
CTGGAGGATGCCGCGTTCGCGCACGCTGGCGATTAGCTCGTTCATCCCGGTCGCCTCGAAATATTTGCGTGGCTGGGCGGGGTCGGGGATGACCCGCTGGGTTTCGATGAGCTTCGCGCCGGACAGCGGGCGAGTGCCCTCATCGGGGCTGGCCTCGACCAGCCGCTGCCACGTACTCTGCGGCACTAGGCTTTTCTTCGCTCTGCCGCGCTCACCGCTCATCGGCGATAATCTCCCTTGCAAGGTCTTCGTAGCACTTGGCGACTGGGCTGCTGCGGGCGTAGAGGCGCACCGGCACGCCCTGCCCCGGTGCTTCGGCGGCGGCCACCCCATAGCGTATCACGCTGCGGAACACGCGGCCATGATAAACCTCGCCGATGGTGGCAAGTATCTCTTTGTTCAGGTTGCTGCGCCCATCGTACATGGTGGGCAGAATGCCGGTCACTTGCAGGGTGGGGTTGAGGGCGGTTATCTCCTTCACCGTCTCCAATAGCCGCGTTACCCCGCGCAGACTGAGCAAATGGGTCTGCAATGGTATCAGCACCTCGGTTGAGGCGACGAAAGCATTGACCGTGAGCAAAGTGAGGCTGGGCGGGCAGTCTATCAGGATGTAGTCATAGTCGCCGCTGATGGGGGTGAGGGTATCTTTCAGCACCCGTTCGCGGGTGTAATTGTGGATGAGGTCAAGCTCCGCCCCGGCAAGGTCGAGGTTGGCGGGGGCGAGCCACAGGTTGTCCACACTGGTGGTAAGGATGATGTCCGGCATGGTGGCATCCTTCTTCACCATCGCGTTGTAGATAGTCTTGGTCAGCCCCTCCGGGTCGTGGCCCAGCGAGTAGGTGGCGGCAGCTTGGGGGTCGAGGTCAATAATCAGCACCCGCCGCCCCGCCACCGCCAACTCCGCGCCGAGGTTGACGGTGGTGGTGGTCTTACCCACTCCGCCCTTCTGGTTGGCAATGGCGATGATGCGGGTGGGACGCGCGGCAGCCCGCTTTTGCTTGGCGGGCAGCGGCGCGGGGGCAGGCGCGTCCTCGCTGCGTCCGCCCTTACCGGCAGCGCGGGTGTGCTTCGGTTCGCTGGCCGCCATCATCAGCGGCGGGGGTGGGGCGGCAACCCGCTTGTTCCCCTCTAGCCAATTACTGACCAAAACCTTATCCCCCTTTAGGAATGATGAATGATGAATGTAGGGGCGTGATTTATCACGCCCTGCCCGACTCAAGATAAGAGCCTTTCAAGGATGTCCAGCGCGTGGCGCAGGCGGTCGCGGTGGAAGCTGATTACGTCCACGTCGCGTTCCAGCAGGATGCGGGCAATGGTGCTGAGGCGCAGACCCGCCTCTTGCAGGGCCAATATCGCCTCAAGCTGCTCTACATCGGCCTCGGTGTAGACCCGCTGGTGTTGCGCGTCGCGGCTGATGGGCAGGCCAAGCTCCTGCTCGACGTTGCGGATGACGCGCGGGGTGGTAATATAGCCGCGGTCGGCCAACATCGCCAGAGCTTCGCCGCTGGTGTAGCCCTTCATCGTTCCATTGCCGGTTGCCATCACCATAGAACTCCTGTAACAAGGGTGCATTAAGCCGCGCCAACAATTGCGTGCGTCTGTAAAAGGTATTATACCCAAAACCGCGATGTTGTCAAGTCGCTGCTACTCTGATTGTATGTTAGCGTACTAACATATTCGCTTGCTGTTCCCCCCAACATCGCTGTCAACCCTATTGACAGCACCGCTGTTTTGCTGTAATATTGACATTGATGTTAGCATAGCACAAAACCCTTCAATCCGCAACCACGAGGAGCGACCCATGGTAAGCCAATATCAGAAGCTGGCGATGGCCTACTTCCACCCTTCGCTGAAGGAAGACCCCTTCAACCCTGAAGATTCCGCTCGCTTCTTCTTTCAGGGCTATCAATACAAAGAGGCCCTCGACCTGCTCACCCGCCATATCCTGTGGCGGCGGGGGTTGACCATCATCTACGGCGACATCGGGCTGGGCAAGAGCAGCCTGCTCAACGTGCTGCGGCGCAAGATTATCGGCAACGATATGTTCAACAACTTCGTGGTCGCCGAAGTGCTAGACCCCTCGCAGCCCACCGATGCGGAGTTCACCCGCGAGATGCTTCGCGCCTTCGGGCAGAAGGGGGTGGGCAGCACCCGCAGCGAACTGTCCAACGAGTTTATCATGTTCTTGCAAAAGACCGCGCGGGAGGGTAAAGTACCCCTGCTGCTGGTTGACGAGGGCCAGTGCTTGTCGTATGATGCGCTGGAGCGGCTCCGCATCTTCCTCAACTATTCGCTCGATGACCACCGTATACTACAGATTGTAATATTCGGGCAGTTGGAGCTGCAAGAGAAGGTGGCGAAGAAGCGCAACCTCGGTAGCCGCGTGCGCCTCACATGGAACCTCGAACCGTTCATGAGCGCGGCGCAGGTGAAGGAGTTGATAGACTTTCGCCTGCACAGTGCGGGGCTGGCCGATGGGGTGGAGCTATTCACCGAGGACGCGATTGAGCTAATCGCCCGCCACTCTGGGGGCGTGCCACGCAGCATCGTGAACATCTGCTCGCTCTGCTTCGATGTCGCCCCCCGCCTCGACCGCCGCAAGATTGATACTGAGGTGGTGGACTACGTGGCTAGCAACCTCACCCAGCAGTATAGGGAACTGAAGTGAGGCATGAGGCATGAGGCATGAGGCATAAGTAGCGCATAAACCTTGGTAATATTAGGACTTACGCAGTTGCGGGTGGATTTATGCCTAATGACGTAGGGGCGAATCGCATACGCCCTGCTCAACTGCGTAACTCCTATAATATAAGGAGTACACAATGACCAATAACCCCCAACACAAAACTCAAAACTCAAAACTCAGCACGATCATGACCGTGCTAGCCCACCCCGACGATGAGACTTTCGCCTTCAGCGGCACGTTGGCGAAGTATGCGGCGCAGGGGGCGCGGATTATCTGTGTGTGCGCGACGCGAGGCGAAGGTGGCGACATCAGCGACCTTAGCGATGCGACCAAAGAGACACTGGGGCGGGTGCGCGAGGCGGAGTTGCGGGCGGCGGCGGCGGTCATCGGCGCAGCGGAGGTGATTTTCCTCGACTACATTGACGGCACTCTGCACACGGTGGATTTCGATGCCTTGGTGGGAGAAGTGGTGCGATTGGTGCGCGAACATCATCCCGATGTGCTGATTAGCTTCGGGCCGGAAGGGGTGTACGGCCACCTCGACCATATCACCATGAGCAAGGCGGCGTTGGCGGCATGGAACGCCGCTGCCGACCTCGCGGCCTACCCTGAGCAACTGGCCGATGGCAAATTGCAAGTGCATCGGGCTGACCGGCTATACTACTTCGTGTTTGGGCGGGGGACGATAGCACGGCAGTTTCGCCACGCCGTTGAACTCGGCTTCACCCCGGTGGGTTGGGCGGGCGACCTGATGAACGAGGTGGAGTTGACCTCGGCCAACACCAATTGGGCTAATGTCGCCCAACCCGGCGCAATGCTCGGCTCGACCGATGATTACATCAACACCGCGATTGATATTGCGGGCTACGGCGACAAGAAGTACACCGCGATTATGTGCCATCGCACCCAGCTACACACCCACGAACCACAACGCTACTTCATCCCCGACTGGTTCAACACTGCCTATCACCTCGAAACCTTCGCCCGCGTCAACCCTGACGGCACTACCCGCCATACCAGTGGGCCAGATGAATGGGATAACGAGCTATAGATTTGAGGGTTGCACTAGGTTTATTGCTGGGGCGCAGCTATATGCGCCCTTTTTGCTTACCCGCGTATATTTACATCTCTAGCTGGATGTTTCGCTCATCAGCGGGTGCTAGAATCGGTCAGATTACGCTTGAATAGAGAGGAACGATACAATGTCAGATAACCCAACCCCGCCCAGCGCGTTCGATTTCGTGGTGAGGCCAGTTGTAGCCGCCGACTTGCCCGATTTCACCGCTTACTTCAACGACCTTGAGGCGCGGGAGCCAAAGTATCATGGTTACACCTTGGAAAGCATGACCGCGATGTTCAATCATCACCGCATGAGCTACACCACTTGGTATCTAGCTCACAAGGTGAACTCTGATGGCAGTCAAGGTCCGATTATCGGCAATGCCGATTTTGGTAAGCGTGACGGAGATGACACCGCATGGGCCGAACTGAACGTCCACCCGGATTATCGCAGTTGGGGTGTGGGTCGCGCCTTGTATGCTACCCTCATGCAGCGGGCCGCGGATAGCGAGGCGAAGGCGATTCGGCTCAATCCCCACCTCAGTTCTACCCTACTGATAGACTTCCTTGCCCGTCGCGGTTTTGAGCAAGAGCGTTATTTTTGGGGGATGCGCCTATCCGCCGACCAGTCGGTAGAGCCGCCCGCCTTGCCACCCAGCATCACCGTGCGTAGCTACCAGCCGGGCAAGGATGAGGAGATAGCTTGTGAGGCATTTAACGGTGCGTTCGCCGAACACTACGGCTTTGAGCCAACTACCGTCGAGCAGATACAGGGCTGGAACGAGCGGCCCGGCTTCAAGCCAGAGGGCTTGCTACTCGCCTTCAGTGGTGACGAAGTGGCGGGGGTTTGCGTCGCATGGATTGGCACGGTGCCGGTCGAGGGCGACATGGTGGGGGATATTTCCGACTTGGGGGTAATACCCACATATCGTCGGCAAGGGCTGGGCCGTGCTTTGTTGATAATGGGGGTAAATTACCTGCGCCAGTTTGTGCCTATCGTCGAATTGGGGGTCGAGGGCAAGAACGACAATGCGCTGGCCCTGTACCAGAGTGTCGGCTTCAAACAGCAGCGCGGCTGGCTCAACATGGTCAAGCAATTGTCCCCCAATGTGTTATAATTATCCGGCATTACCAATCATCAACCCGATAACCAGATAAGGACGGAACTAAAACATGACGGATAATCCCCTGAACCCGACTATCAAAACTCTGATGGCGATCTTTGCCCACCCCGACGACGAGACTTTCGGCTGCGCGGGGACGATGGCGAAGTATGCGGCGGCGGGCACGCAGGTTGTGCTAGTCTGCGCCACGCGCGGCGAGGTGGGCGAGATTAGCGACCTCAGCGATGCCACCCCCGAAACGCTGGGGCAGGCGCGGGAGCAGGAGCTACGCTGCGCCGCCGCCCAGATGGGCGCATCGCAAGTCATCTTCCTCGACTACATTGACGGGCAGGTCGCCAATGCCAACTTCGACGAACTAGTGGGCAAAATCGTGCAGGCGATGCGCCAATACCGCCCCGATGTGGCCCTCACCTTCGGGCCGGAGGGCGCATACGGCCACCCCGACCATGTGACCATCCACAAGGCTGCGCTGGCGGCGTGGAGCGCGGCGGCAGACCCCGAATATTACCCCGACCAGCTATCCGCCAGCGTGCAACCACACCAGATTGACCGCGTCTACTATGCAGCTATCCCCCGCAATATGTGGCGCGAGAACATGATGAAGGCGGTGGCAATGGGCGTGCCGCGTGTAGGCTTCTTGTCCGAGGAGGCCACACAGGTGCGACCGGGGGGCAATGCCGCGCCAGAGGGGGCAGAGTTCGGTGTGAGCGAGGAGCAGATTACCACCGCGATTGACATTCGCGATTACGCCGAGCCGAAGTTCCGTGCCATCCAATGCCACCGTAGCCAACTGGCCGCCAACTTCCCGATGCGCTACTTCACCGCTGAGATATTGGCCGAGGTGATGCCTTACGAGACCTACTCCCGCGCCAACCCCGACGGCAGCGTCACCTCTACCAGCGGCCCAGAGCAGTGGACCACCACCCTGTAGCGCACCGCGATGCCGTCTATCAAACCTCAAACCTGATGATACTCTCCCGCCAGCCGATAACTATGCACCCCGCCGTACCCCGCGTTGCCGCTCACACATGGGGGGCGGAGCGAGGCGCAGCAGCGATGCAGGCGGTGCAAAGCATCGAAGTCGAAGCTATCACCTACCTCAGCGATGGGTTGCGGGTGAACGGCTTTCTGCTCAAGCCACCCGGGCGCGGCCCCTTCCCCAGCCTCATCTTCTGTCGCGGTGGCAGCGGCGAAATCGGCTCATTGACCAACGCATACCTCTATCTTTATCTGGCCCGCTATGCGGCGTGGGGCTATGCGGTGGCGGCGACCCAGTATCGCGGCAATGGCGGCAGCGAGGGGACGGAGGATTGGAGTGGCGGCGATGTGCGTGACGTGCTGAACCTGCTCCCCATCCTCGACACATGGCCCGCCGCCGATAGCTCGCGGGTCGGCATCTACGGCTGGAGTCGGGGCAGCGCGAATACCTTGCTGGCGGTGGTGGGCAGCCAGCGGTTTCTCGCGGCAGTGGTGGCGGGCACCATCGCCGACCTCCCCGCCCAGTTCGCTGCCGCCAGCCAGCCGGGGGCAACCTACAGCCGGATGCAGCGGCTAGGCCGTGAACCGAACGAGGCCGAGCAATCCGCCCTCAGCCCCATCAACCATGTGGACGAATTGCCCCCCACTTGCCCCATCCTCATCATGCACGGCGCGGCGGACACGCAGATACCGGCGCAGCAGTCCCTCGCCCTCGCCGCCGCCTTGCAGCAGCGCAATCACTCCTATCGCCTCATCATCTTCGAGAACGATGACCATGCTATTCGCCACCATCTGCCCGAAGCCGAGGCGCAGGTAGAGGCGTGGCTGAATCGCTTCGTCAGAAGCAGATGAAAGATGAAAGATGAAAGATGAAAGATGAAAGAAGGATTGAGGTTTAGGAACACGTGTTCCTAAGTTAATCTTTTCCTTTAATCTTTAATCTTTAGCCTGCCTTCAGGAACACGTGTTCCTAGCTCGTGTGATGTATACTCACCTTGCCGCCGTTACCCCGATATGTTATCATAAGCCACGCAATACTAACCCCAAACATTCGGGAGGGAGACACGCACATGACGGAGACGAACAATCACCCCGCTTATCAGGGGCTGATGAGCGGGACAAAGGTTACGACCCTAGACAATGGCCTCACCGTGGTGACTAAGGAGATGCACGCCGCGCCGGTGGTCAGCTTCTGGATTTGGTATCGGGTGGGCAGCCGCAACGAAGTTAGCGGCATCACCGGGGTCAGTCACTGGGCCGAGCATATGTTGTTCAAAGGCACAGAGAAGCTCCGCACCGGCGATGTGCATCGCATCGTCAGCCAGAACGGTGGCACCCTGAACGGCTTTACGTGGCTGGACTTCACTACCTACTTCGAGACCCTACCCGCCGACCGCTACGAGCTATCGCTGCGGATTGAGAGCGACCGCATGGTCAATGCCCGCTTCGACCCCGACGATGTCGCTAGCGAACGTAGCGTGATCATCAGCGAACGCGAGGGCGGCGAGAA
>JBBSEE010000117.1:0-7264 GCA_038239995.1 Chloroflexia bacterium
CTCAACAGGAGCGGAAATCTGGGCTAGGGGCTTCTCCAGCCGAAGTAGCTATAAACTCTTTAACTATGGTAGTACGGATGGCTACCCGTGCCTCCCTAATCCCCCTATTCCCAACCCCCACACGTGTTCTCTTTGGTCACAAGAGTACGAAGGACCAGAACGAATCTATACCATGTCATGGGGGATACCTCGCTCATATGCTATCCCACAAGATTACCTTCACGAGTGGAACAGGGATTGGTATCTTGTGAAACGCTGGGCTAAAGACCAGCACAACGTCAATATGAGCTTTTCAGGAACAACATCTAACTGTCTAAACGACCCCTGTATCCTAAAAGGCGGCGTGATAGGGCAGTCTTTGTATCCAGCTTGGCAATCGTTCTGGCTAGAAATCAATGCAGACCCTGTTGTTCAGCTACTGACCAATTCTACCTACATCCACTAAACTAACCAACTTTATAAGGAGGTTGCACAGACATGACTTATACTAGATGGCATCACATCATAGTAGTAGCAATAGCTCTCCTGCTCGTTACGGGAATAATGAGCGGATGTAGCCAAAATCAGCCAGCCACTGATAAACTTAATGCTCCCATAAATACGGTACAAGACCCCACACTGACATCAGCCTCTACCCCTGACCTTAACTCAACCAAGGAGGCAGGTAATCAAACTGTAAGGCAGCAGCGGTCGGCATTGGCAACCTCTGCTGCGGAACATCCGCTACCAACTAGCACTCCATGGTTGACCCCAATTCTACCTTACCCCACCGAAACGCCGCTGATGGGGCTTCAGGGTTGCATAGACCAACGTTCCAGCAGCCCTATGATTTACACCAACTGTTGGATTGGCATGGTTAATGGTATAGCTATCACCGTTGGGGTAGGGGTGGAAAATGACCATAATGGACCACTTGACACATCCAGAAGCGTAATTATTGTCTATACTGGAACGGAGTACATAAATAACCCCAACATGACCATCTACCAAGCACCGCCAAGCATAGGGGCATTGAGCATCTCCTCAGTAAACAATACCCGTTTCACGCTGATACCTATAGATTTGTATCACCAAATGGCCCCAATTCCGGGCGGTACTCCTATCGTCTTCGACCTAGCCACCCGCCAGTTCCTCGACCCATCTGGCACGCCGATACCGACCACGCCAGTGCCCACCCCTTGACAGCAGTATTAAAATAGAGGCATGACCGAACCACTCCCCAAGCGACACATTGACGACCCCCGCAGCCTCGGCCCTAGCGAGGTTGACCTGCACACCCACACCGCCCACTCGGACGGCGCATATAGCCCCAGCGAGTTGGTGGCGATGGCCGCCCGCGCCGGGGTCAAGCACCTTGCCGTCACCGACCACGACAATCTCGGTGGGGTGGCGGGGGCGACCCTTGCCGCCGCCCAATACAACATTGAAATCATCCCCGGCATTGAATTGAGCGCAGATATGCCCAGCGGGGCAGAGGTGCATATCCTCGGCTATTACCTCGATGTCAACAATGCGGAGTTGCAAGCCGAACTGACCCGCCTGCGCGAGGGGCGCGAGGGGCGTGGCTACGCGATGGTGCAGAAGCTGGCCGCGTTGGGGATGCCGATTAGCTGGGAGCGGGTGCAGGAGCTATCCGCTGGCGGCTCGGTCGGTCGCCCCCACGTCGCCCAAGCGATGCTGGAGCGGGGCTATATCAAGTCCAGCAGCGAGGCGTTCGACAAATATATCGGCGATGGCGGCCCCGCCTATGTAGACCGCGCCAAGCTGTCGCCCGCCGCGTCGGTGGCCCTCATCCATCGGGCGGGTGGTTGCGCCAGCTTCGCCCACCCTATCTACACCGCCGATTATACCGATGTGCTGCGCCAATTGGTGGAGATTGGTCTCGACGGCGTGGAGGCATATTACGGTCACTACGGCGACGAAGACCGCGCCAAGCTGCTAACCCTTGCTGACGAACTGAACATCATCCCCACCGGCGGCAGCGACTATCATGGCCGCCCCACGATGAACGATACCCCCGTGGGCGGTGTGTACGTGCCGGTCGCCTCAGTTGCTCGCCTACGCCAGTTGGCTGAAACCCGCCGCCACTCGGTTGCGTAATTATAGATGATGCGGCGAAACAGATTCTCCCCGCTAGCCTGTCCAACCGATGATGTGTTATACTGGCAATCAATGTTATTCACAAGGAGAGCAAACCTACATGGATGACCAGCAGATAGTCCGCGCCCCCGGCCAAATGGGGGTGCCCACCATCCCCAAGCCGCCCATCGAGCAGCAGGGCGCAGGCACCACCGGCATCAACTACCAAGTCGTCGGCACCGTGTTGCAAGCGGCAATCCTGAACTTCACCGCCCCGCAGCAGATGATATACTCGAACAGCGGGGCAATGTCGTGGATGTCCGAAGCAGTGGTGATGAACACCAACACCGGCGGCGGGCTAGGCAAGATGTTTGGCCGGATGGTGAGCGGCAGCAGCTTGTTCGTGGTAGACTTTAGCTCGCCGCAAGGGCCGGGCACGGTTGCCTTCACCGCCAAGTTCCCCGGCAAGATTGTGCCTATCCTGCTCAACCCCGGCCAGAGCATCATCATGCAGAAGCACACCTTCCTCGTGGCCGAGAAGAGCGTGGAGTTGGCGGTCGCCTTCAACCGCAAGATCGGGTCGGGCTTCTTCGGCGGCGAGGGTTTCATCCTCCAGAGCTTCACCGGCCCCGGCCTCTGCTTCGCCGAGCTTGACGGCGAGATTGTGGAATACACCCTCAACCCCGGCCAGACCATGCGCGTCCACGCCGGCCACGTCGCCATGTTCGAGCCGACCGTCAGCTTCGACATCCAGATGATCCGCGGCTTCACCAACATCCTGTTTGGCGGCGAGGGCCTGTTCCTTGCCACCCTCACCGGCCCCGGCAAGATTTGGCTACAGACCATGCCGATGATGGAACTAGCCGAGCGCATCGCCCACTACCTGCCCCACAGTGGCGGCAACGAGGGCGGCGGCTTGCGTATCAACCTCGGAGGCTAGCACGATTTAGGTTTAGCAAGCGATGTAGTGGCGCGGATTCATCGCGCCCTGCCGCATCGCATTGATGCTTATCTTAACTGATTTGCTGGCAACGTAAAGCTGAGGGGACAATCGGGGGGGGAGAGTCCCCCAGCGGTTGACCATTGCATATACTCATCGTCACTATGGCAGGCAGGGGGGATTGCTGGCGACTAGCCAACTGGCTCTGCACCAGCTGGGGGTCAACCCCCCAGACCCCCACTAGTTTCCTTCTATCTACCCACACTTCAAGGTGAAAGGAGGTGTTTTGGCAACATAGATTGCAGGCAATCGTATCGCCCCAATCCAAAATCCAAAATCTAAAATCTAAAATCGGAAGTCTCATCATCTTGCTTTATCGTAAATCGCCACTGCAAACCCCGGCAACCCAATCATCCATCCGCCGGTGGGCGTGGGGGCAAAACCAATCGTCGCGCAACTCGCGCAAGCAATATTAGGAGGAACAGAAGTGAATATCGAGTTCGTCTTCCGCATCATTGGGGGGGCGACGCTTGGCGTGCTGGGGTGGCTATATGCCGTCTACTTCCTGCCCGCCCGCGCCCTCCCCGATTGGCTGGCAAACGTGCCGGTCGCCCTCCCCCTCGCCGTCCTCGGCGCAGTGGTCGGTTTCCTTGCCACCCCTTATGTCACCACCATGCCGTTCCGTTGGCTGACCAAACGGTTGCGCCAGCTATCCACTGGCGACATCCTCGCCACCTCCCTCGGCCTGATCATCGGGCTGGGGGTGGGCGCGTTGCTGGCGGGGCCACTCGCCGCCCTGCCCGGCCTCGTTGGTCGGGTGGCCCCCACCGCCGCCAGCCTGTTCTTCGCCTACATCTTCGCATGGCTGATGGTGCAGCGCAAACAAGACCTCGCCGAGTTCATCAGCGGCATCGGTCGGCCCCCGATTATGCCCAGCCTGCCGGTGGCTAACGGGGTGGTCAACGTCGAGGGCCTACAACCCGCCGAGCGTTACATCCTCGTGGACACCAGTTCGATTATTGATGGCCGCATCGCCGACATCAGCCAGACTGGGTTTGTGGATGGGGTGCTGCTCATCCCCCGCTTCGTCCTCAACGAGTTGCAACATATCGCCGACTCCGCCGATGCTCTACGCCGCAATCGCGGGCGACGCGGCTTGGAGATGCTCAATCGGATGCAGAAGGAGGCCCTTGTGCCGGTGCAGATTACCGATATTGACGCGGAGGGGGTGGCCGAGGTGGACAGCAAGCTGATTAAAATCGCCCGCCAACATCGCTACCCCATCATCACCAACGACTACAACCTCAACCGCGTCGCCGAGCTACAGGGGGTCAAGGTGCTGAACATCAACGAGCTTGCCAACGCCATCAAGCCCGTGGTGCTGCCCGGCGAAACTATGGACGTACACGTGGTACAGGAGGGCAAGGAGTTGGGGCAGGGGGTCGGCTACCTCGACGACGGCACCATGGTGGTGGTGGAGAACGGCAGGAATCACCTCGGCCAAGACCTCGAAGTCATCGTCACCCGCGTGCTGCAAACCACGCAGGGGCGGATGATTTTCGCCCAGTTGCGCTAGGCGATTGCAGATTGCAGATTGGGCGAGTATAACACGTCTCTGTAGAGGCGGGCGGCACTCGCCCTGTTGCCACGCACCCATGCCCGTGTTCATTGTAACCCCTTGCCCCGCTTAAGCCTCCCCCAGCGGGGGAGGTTTGGTGAGGGAGAATCCTGCCGTGCATCAATGCTCGTTGGAACTGAAAGGCAGCTAGCTTTAGTCTGCTGAGAATTAGAACTCGGTTAGATACTTCCCCAGAAGGTGGCGGAGGGCCAACCTAGTCGGGTAAAATATGGTATATACCCTGATGTGAGTAAAAAGTAAGGAGCAACCATATTAACACCCAATTCAACGGCAACGGCCACCTGAACGGCACCGCCGCCGACCAGCCCTTCGCCCGTCCCCTGCCCCCCTATCCCACCAAAGCACCGCGCGAGAAAGGTTTGCTGGTGGGGGTGGAACACGGCCACCGCCAACTGTGGGAGACTGCCGACTCGTTGCAGGAGCTAGAGCAACTCGCGCTCACCGCCAACGTGGATGTGGTGGGGGTGATTAGCCAGAAGCTGGACAATCCCCATCCCGCCACCTTCGTGGGCAAGGGCAAGCTGGAGGAAATCGTTACCCAGACGGAGCAACTGGGCGTGGATGTGGTCATCTTCGACGAGGAGCTAGCCCCCAACCAGCTACGCAACCTAGAGGCGGCCCTGAACCTGAAGGTGATTGACCGTACCGCCCTCATCCTCGACATCTTCGCCGCCCGCGCCCAGACCCGCGAGGGCCGCTTGCAGGTGGAACTGGCGCAGATGGAGTATCGCCTGCCGCGCCTGACTAAGATGTGGAGCCACCTTGCCCGACAGGGCGGCGGGGCCAGCGGCGTAGGGGTGGGGCTGCGTGGCCCCGGCGAAACTCAGCTTGAGGTTGACCGCCGCGATGCCCGCACCCGCATCTCCCACATCAAGCACGAACTGACTGAGGTTCACGCTCATCGCCAACTCTATCGCCAACGCCGCAAGCGCGAGGGGTCGCCGGTGGTCGCCATCGTCGGCTATACCAATGCGGGCAAGAGTACCCTGATCAACGCCCTGACCAACGCCGGGGTGCTGGCCGAGGACAAGCTGTTCGCCACCCTCGACCCCACCACCCGCCAACTCGACCTGCCCAATGGCCGCTCCGCCCTGATTACCGACACGGTGGGCTTCATCCAACGCCTGCCCACCACCCTCGTGGCTGCCTTCCGCGCTACCCTAGAGGAGATTGGTGAGGCCGACATCCTCCTCCATGTGCTAGACATCACCCATCCCAACGCACAGGAGCAGGCCGAAACGGTCAACCAAGTGCTGAAGGAACTGGATATGGAGGACAAGCCGCGCATCGTGGCCCTGAACAAGATTGACCTGCTGGCCGTGCCCGCCGATGCGGCCCACTTCAGCCAGCAAATCGCCGAGGAGCTAGACCTGCCCGCCGACTACGTGCCTATCAGCGCGGCGACCGGCCTCGGCCTCGACCGGCTGCGCGACACCCTTGCCACCGCCCTCGACCGCCAGTTGCTCGACCTGCGGGTGAACATTCCCTACCACAACGGCGAACTGGTCGCCCTCTTCCACGAGAAGGGCCGCGTCACCCACGAGGAATACACCGACACCGGCACGCTGATCAGTGGCAAGCTGCCCACCCGCTACCGCGCCCAGTTTGAGCCGTTTCGCCACTGAGCGACCCACGAACTGAGGCCAGCAGATTAGGTTCAGCGGAGCAGCGGAAATTGTGGCTGTGGTAGGGGCGGGTTGCACCCATCCATTCGCATCAATTTAAGGAAAGATGGGGGAGAGCATCGGGGGTCTGGGGGTAAGCCCCCAGCGGATGATGGTGGATGTGGCTGACCTTCACCCGTAGGCGGATGCAATCCGCCCCTACGTCAATGATGATTGCTTCCGATTAGCCTTATGGTCGGGCGGCAGGGCGAGTGCAACCCACCCCTACATCAATGATGATTGCTTCCGATTGGCCTTATGGTCGGGCGGCAGGGCGGATGCAATCCGCCCCTACTTTAGCCAAATTGGACCACCTACCACATCAAATGCCAAACCCAACTCAAAACTCAGGGCGAACGCGATTCGCCCCTACAACTCAAAACTTCATTATCCTGCTCATCACCCTCATCGTGCTGGCGGGTTGCAACCTTGTGCCGGATGCTACCCCGACCCCGCCCCCCTTCCCCTCGGCTACGCCCCCCGCCAGCGTGACCGCCACCACGGTTACTCCGGTTGCCACCGATACACCCTACCTGACCGCGACCCCGATTAGTCTAGAGCAGCCGACGGTTACGCCACCCCCACCGCCGCCCACCGTTACGCCGCTACCCACTGATACGCCACTGCCACCCACTGATACGCCCGCCCCGCCGCCACCTACCGCTACGCCGATTCCGCCCGCGCCCCCGACCGACACGCCGATTCCGCCCCCGCCGCCGCGCCCGCGCCCCACCCCCCCTGAACAGGGCGATAATGGCGGCAAAGTCGCGCTGGCCGTCCAGCACACCCCGACAAGAGCGGCCAAAGCGACTAAGACCCCTAAGCCGAGCAAGGCTTCGCCGACACCGAGCAAGACCCTCCCGCCGCCCGCGACGGCCCCTCCACCCCCCCCCCCCCCCAAAACCCCCCCCCCCCCCAGCCCCGGGCGACTCGCCCCTAGCC
>JBBSEE010000118.1:0-7222 GCA_038239995.1 Chloroflexia bacterium
GGGTCACTTTGCCGCGCTCGGTCAGTTCCGCGTAGGTACGCAGCTTCTGCTCGAAGCCGCGCGGCAGCATCAGGTTGAGGGCATCGTAGAGGGCGCAATGGTAGCGTTCGCTAATCCACTTGGCAAGGGCAATCTGCTCGGCGGTGAGCATCGGTTGGGGGTGGAGCAGGCCGCCCACCGACTTCAGCCGCGCCTCGGCAATCGGGGCGGCCTCGTCCAACCCCACCACTATCCCTTGCAGGAAGCGGTGGTTGAAGTCCACCCATACATGGTGGCCGACGCTGAGGCTGAGGTCGGCGGGGATGCGATAGTGGAAGGTGGCGAGTAGGTCGCTGTTGCTCGCCCGCATCGGGGGGTCGGGGATAGGGAGCAGCTTGCCGCTAGCGGCGGGGCGCAGGGCTTGGTTGACCGCAATCTCGGCCAGCGCAGGGGTGGTGTTCACAGTTTCGGCTCTCGGTTCGTCTAGTTTCGCTTAGTTTCGCTCTGGTTTGTTCTCGGAAGGGTTCTGTACTAAACATAATTATAGCCCGTTTGTTCTATGCGGGCAAGGGGGTTTTCCACAAGTAGTTTAGAATTGCCAAAAGCTGTATAATAGGCCATGTATAAAAGGAGGACGGAGCAATGAAAGTAACATATGACCGCGAAACCGATACCCTGACGGTGGTGTTCGCCAATCGGCCCATTGCGGAGAGCGATGAGGAGAAGCCGGGGGTAATCTTGGATTATGACGACGCTGGCAAGCTGGTCGCCCTCGAAATCCTCGATGCCTCGCAGCAGATGGAAGCACCCGGGCGTATCGAATATCAGTCTACCCCCGCTTAACCTCCACATCAAGCCTCCTGTTGTCCCGCCATATATTGCTGCGCCAACTGTGTGGCTGCCGCCTTGTCCTCTTGGTCGAGGCTGCCGTCCAGCACGAGGCCGAGCAGGTAGTCCTTCAGGGGGGCAATCCAGCGACCGGGCGGGCGGTTGAACAGGGCCATCAGTTCGTTGCCGTCCAGCGGGCTGTGCATCTTCGCCACCTCCGCTTGGGCCTGCAAGTCGGCGATACGGGCGGCAAGGCGGTCAATGCGGGCGCGGCCCTGCTCTACCTTTTGGGCGTTACCGCTGGTCAAGTCCGCCTTCGCCAGTTCCAGCAATTCGGCCAGCACATCGTCGGCCTCGCGGATGAAGCGGCGTACCGCCCCATCGGTCCACTCATCGTCGTACAGCCCCGCCCGCAGGTGCAACTCCACCAGCTTGCTGACCTTACGGACCAGTTCGTGTTCCATCTTCAGCCGCGTCAATATCGCCTTCGCCATCCGCGCCCCCAGCGTCTCGTGGCCGAAGAAGTGGACTTCGCCGTTGGTGATGCCATAGGTGGGCGGCTTGGCGACATCGTGCAGCAGCCCCGTCCAGCGCATCGTGGGGGTGGGCGACACCCGACTCAGCACAATCAGGGTGTGACGGTAGACATCCTTGAAGTGGTACGCGCCGGGCGACATGGTTCGCATCGCCTCTATCTCCGGCAAGCAAACCGCCAGCAGGCCTAGCTCGGCCAGCAGCCCCACTCCCTCGGCGGCTAGCGGCGCGGTGAGCAGGCGGGTTAGTTCGCGGCCCACCCGCTCCGCGCTGCATTGCCCCACCGCCGTGGCGGCCTCGGCAATCGCCAGCGCAGTGCTGCCCTCGATGCGGAAGCCGAACTGGGCGGCGAAGCGTGCCCCGCGCAAGGGCCGTAGCGGGTCCTCGGCGAAGCGGGCGCGGGGGTCACGCACCGCGCGGATGAGGCCCGCCCGCAGGTCATCCTGCCCGCCAAACTGGTCGTGCAACTCGCCGGTAAGCAGGTCGCGGGCCATGGCGTTGATGGTGAAGTCGCGGTGGGCAAGGTCTTGCTCAAGGTCGGCCCCGAACACCCCCGCCGCCTCAGTGCGAAAGCTGGTAATCTCCACGCTCAAGCCGTCGTGCAGTAGGCTGACGGTGCCAAACTTCTCGCCGAGGTCGAAGGTGGTCGCCCCCGCCTCGCGGACCAGTTGGCGAGTGACATCGGGCGGCGCATCGGTGGTGAGGTCGGCATCGTGGGCCTCGCGCCCCATCAGTTCGTCGCGCACGCTGCCGCCCACTAGGTACAGCTTGTACCCAGTAGCGGCGAATTGTGTAGCCAGCTTGTGTAGGAAAGCAACCATAGGTTTGGAAGGTAGAAGGTAGAAGGTAGATTTAAGAATAAGGTGCAGACCGGCTGGTAAAAGGTAGCAGGTGGAATAGTGCTTACGACCGCATTTGGCAGCAAGATTCTAGATTCTACCTTCTACCTTCTTAATTCACGTGCTCCGAATAGGGCGCGACCGAGGCGGATGTTGGTGGCCCCTTCCTCGACCGCGATGGGGTAGTCGTCGCTCATCCCCATGCTCAGTTCCCAGCAGGGGTGGGTGCGCGGGTTCAGTTGCCCGCGTAGGCGTTCGGCTAGCCCGCGCAGGGTGGCGAACACATGGCGCAAGGCAGCTTCATCCGCGTGGGCGGGGGCAACGGTCATCAGCCCATCAATCCGCAGATGCACGGTGTGCGCCGCCACGTAGCCCGCCAGTTCAATCGCCGCGCTGACGCTGACCCCGCTCTTGCTTGCCTCGCCCGCGACATTGACCTCGATGTAGACGGGCACGATGCTATCCAGTCGCGCCGCCTCCCGCTCGACGGCCTCGGCCAGTCGGTGGCTATCCAGCGTCTCGATCACGTTCACGCGGCTGAGGGCCAGCTTCACCTTGTTGGTCTGCAAATGCCCAATCAGGTGCAGGTCGGCATCGGGCAGGGCGGTGAACTTGGGCAAGGCCTCCTGCACGTAGTTCTCGCCAAAGGTATACAGGCCCGCACTGTAGGCGGCGGTGACTACAGCGGCGGGCTGGGTCTTGGTCACGGCGCAGATATGCACCCCCGCGGGGTTGCGGCCCACCTTCCAGCAGGCATCGGCGATGCGTTCCTTAACCCGCACCAGCCGCTCGGCGATTTGGTTGGGGGGATAGTTTATCACTCTATGCCTATTAGTGCGGCGAAACGCAGGCCCGGACGTTGGTCGCGGCGGGCGGAGAAGAACTGGTCGGACTGGTGAATGGTACAGATGCCCGCCAGTTCGATGTTCGCGGCAGGTACGCCCGCTTGCTCTAGGGTGAGGCGATTGGCCGCCCATAGGTCGAGGATGGCGTGCCCTTCCGGCTGGGCGTGGTGGTTAAGCAACTCCGGTTGGCGGGGGAAGGCGGCCTGCACCGCGGCGATAACCTCGCCGCCGACTTGGTAGCAGCACGGCCCCGCCGCTGGCCCGATGCCGCAGAGCAGGTCGGCGGGCTGGGTGGCGAACTCAGCGTGCATCTTTGCCACCACGTTTGCGCCAATCCCCGCCACCGTGCCGCGCCAGCCCGCGTGGGCAACCGCGACGGCGCGATGGCGGGGGTCGTAGAACAGCAGAGGGGTGCAGTCGGCATAGACGTTCATCAGCCACACCCTCGCCTCATCGGTGCAGAGGCCGTCCGCCTCGGCGACGGGGGGGTGGGTAGGACCATCGTGGTCACGCCAGTCGGTCGCCGCCCCCCACGCCTGCAAGCGGATGCCCGCCCCCCCGTCCGCGCCGCCTACCCGTGCCACCACATTGCCATGCACCTGCCGCGCGGCCACGATTAGCTCCGGCGCGATGCCCAGCGCGGCGGTGAGATAACGCCAGTTGGCGGCGGTTAGGCGCGGGCTGAAGTCGGTGGCGCGGTAGCCGAGGTTGAACTCCACCCTCCCACCCCCCGCCCCTCCCGGTGGGAGGGGAGATGAGGGGGGATAATCCAACAGGTCAACCGAGGGGGGCGGTTGGCCCTTGTCGGTTGACCCGTTGCCCTCATCAGTGGCGGGGTGGACTGGCCGCCAGCGGGTGGTGATGGCGTGCCGCACGCCCGCCGTGTGGCTCAGGTTGGCGAAGCGGAAGAACGCCCCCCTAGCCGCGCGGGGTAGCATCGCTGCCGCTATCGGGGGCGATGTCTGCGTTGGCGGGGGCGGCGGGCGCGTCTCCCTCCTCCTCGTCCATGCCCTCGTCTTCCTCGTACTCCTCGTAGTCTTCCTCGTCCTCCTCGAAATCGAAATCCTCATCGTCAATGTTGCTGACGAATTGGCGGGAGTCGCGGTCGCAGATGTAATACTCCATATCGTACTCGGCGGACACCCCCAGCGGCTCGGATAGCTCCTCTAGCACGGTATCCACGATGGTAGACACCGCTGCGCCGTCGCTGCCGCTACCCTCGGCCCAGTCCTTCCAGAACAGCATGGTGCCCACGATTTGGTCGTTGGTGTAGTGAACGTCCATCTTGCCGATGTCCATCGGTTCGCCCGCCTCGTCGTTGGTGTCAAGGTCGTAGATGTAAATCTCCTCCGAGCTTGGAGTGCGAACCGTGCGGTGCAGCTTGAGTTTCATGGTATCCTCCCTCTCCTTGTGTTAACTGAGGCGCAATGCGCCGTTGCCGATAAAGGTTGATAGTTCCGAAATCCAAAGTCCATAACCTAAAATCGTCATCACTTGCCGGTTTCTTGCACCGCGCCGAGGATTAGCTCATCAATCACCTGCTCGACGGGGGCGCGGTCATCAGTGAAAGGGACGACGAAGCCGTAGCGGGCGGGGGCGGCGGAGTCGGGGGTGCGGATATGGCCGTCGCTCAGGCTCTGGGTGAACACGGTATTTAGGCTATTGGCAAACTGGCCGCTGCCACTGATGCGCTGGGCGTTGGCGGTGAAGTTGGCGATGCTGGTGGGGCCATTAGTGCCTATCACCATGCTGTTGTTGCTGCCGTGTACGTCTATTATCCACACATGGGGGAAGACCGCCGCCATCGTGTTCGCGGTGGACTCTACTAGCCGCATATCGCCGTTGTAGCTGCCCGCGTTCAGCACCGCCACGCCGCGCGGGGTGAGGTGGTCGCGCACCTCTTGGAAGAACTCGCGAGTGGTCAATTGGAAGGGGATGTACGGCTGGCGGTAGGCATCCACCCCAATCAGGTCGTACTTGTCGCTGCTATTGCGAAGGAAGAAGCGGCCATCCTGTGCGTGGTTGACCACGTTAGCCTCGTTCATGTCGAAGTAGCGTTGCCCAATCTGCACTATCTCTGGGTCAATCTCCACGTTGTCTATCTTGGTACTCGGCCCATAGATGCGGGTGAACTCTTTGGAGACTGTCCCCGCCGCGCTGCCAATCATGCACAAGCTCCGCATCTCGCTAGGCTGGTAGTCGGGATTGAAGTAGGGGGCCACCGCAAAGTAGTCCCATGGCCCACCCACTAGCACGGTGTTAGGGTCGCTGGTATACTTGCTGTGGATGGCGTGGCCCTCGTTCAGGGCGAGGTACTTCCAGTCCCGCCCGCTATCGTCGCGGTAGTCCAGCACTTGGATGTAGTTGTACGCGCTCTCCCGCTCCTCGACCAGCGTGCCATAGGGTGCGGCCTTAATCACCTTGGGCGGAGCGATAAAGAATAGCAGAATGACCGCCGCCAGCAGACCGAGGGCGATCACCCCCCAGCGGGGGGCGACTTGGAGCAGCCCCAGCCCTGCGACCAGCACCAGTGCGGCGGCGAACATCAGCAACGTGCGGGCGGTGCCATAGGCGGGGATGAGGAACAGCACCGGCAGGAAGGTGCCCACGATGCTGCCCACGGTGCTGAGGGCGTACAGGCTGCCCGCCACCTTGCCGCCGCCGCCCACATTATAGAGGCTGAGGCGAATGGCGAAGGGGGAGACCATCCCCATCAATATCATCGGCACCGCGAACAGGGCAATCACTGCCACCAACGCCCCCACGAACCCGCTCACGCTGCTGCTGGCGAACGCGCTCAACGACCAGCCGAGGATAGGCTGGGCCAGCCATGGTATCAGCGCGAACAGGAAGCCACCGATTGCCACGATTTGGTACAGCAACGCGGGGCGGGGGAAGCGGTCCGCCAATCGCCCGCCCACGTAGTAGCCCACTGTCAGGTAAATCAGCACCAGCCCAATCAGCACCGCCCAGATTAGCTGCGACGAGCCGAAGTAGGGGGTGAGCAGGCGGCTGGCAAGCATCTCCATCGCCAGCCCGCTCATCCCGCCGGTGAACACCACCAGCAACAGCAGCGGCTGCGACACCCGCGACACCCGCGCTGCCGCCTGCGCTTCCGCTCGTGCGCTGATATTGCCCACCGCGCCACCTTGTTCTGGTATCGTCGCCATTATGCTCCCATGTGCTGAAGGTAGAATGTAGAGGGTAGAATGCAGAATGTGGCACCTGGGCGAGGGCCACCCGCCCCTACCCCTAACCGCACTATCCAAAATCTAAAATCCAAAATCGTCTGCTGCGCCGCTATTATACAGGACAAAGAGGGTGGGTGGCAAACTGCCCGGCGGATGGTGTATGGCAATTCTACACCTTATCCGCAATCACCACTATCGCCACCCCCAGCTTGTTCTTCCACTGCTCAGCCTTTACCTTGAATCCCACTTGCACCAGCCGCTGCTCCAGCGTGCCGTAGTAGCTGCCGGGATTGTCCGCGCCGTAGACCACTGTTTCAATGCGGTGCAACAGCTTGCCCGCATTGTCGCGGGGGAGCAGCGTGCCGCTGGGGACGATGACGCATCGCCCGCTGGGGCGCAGCACGCGATAAACCTCGCTAAGAGTGGTAGGGGCAACAATGTAGTCGCTAGGGAAGGTGCTGACTACCGTATCCACGCTGCTATCAACCAGCGGTATCGCCTCGCCCCGTCCTCGCAGGATACGCACTCGCTGGCGGTCGGCAGCGTTGGCTTGCTGCTTCAGCCGCTTGCGGGCTTGGCGAATCATCGGGGGAGAGAGTTCGAGGCCAATCACCGCGTAGCCGTCGCGGGCCATCTCCACTAGCAGCACGCCGGTGCCCGGCCCCAATTCCAGCACCCGCTTGCCCTTCAGGTGGGGCATCACCGCCTGCTGCCACAGCCGCCATTGGTCGCGGAAGAAGATGCGGCTCACCCAATCGTAGGCCCACGCGAATTGGTAGTAGAGGGCATGGAAGGCTATCGCCCGCAACCGTCGCATCATCGCCCCACCACCTCGCGCAACAGGGCTTCCAGTTGGGCGGCTTGGGCGGCGCGGGAGTATTCCGCCGTCACCGCCACCCGCCCCCGCTCACCCATCGCCCGCGCCACAGCGGGATTGACCTTCAGCCACTGCGCCGCCGCCGCCGTCGCTGCCGCATCCTCCGGCTCTACGCTGATACCCCCACCC